>NZ_ARZX01000002.1:0-304170 GCF_000568425.1 Cellulophaga geojensis KL-A | reverse complement strand
TTTTAGTGTATCGCTATGTTAGGACGGGACAGAATAATAGTAAAAAAAAGCCACATTTAAAATGTGGCTTTTTTAATTATTTTTTATCTGCCTTACGTACAAATAACTCTTTTCGTTTTATAATTTCGGCAATACCTTCTGGTAACATTTTTTCCCAGTCTTTATCTCCGTTGGTAATTTTCTTTAATACATCTCTAGAGAAAATATGTAAAATCTCCGGATCATAATCAAAAATATCCATTACTTTACCGTTATACTTAAAGAATTTGTAAAGCTCTTTCATTCTTGGGTGTACTTTAACGTTGTTACTTGTCATTATCTGGCCAGTTTCTTCGTTTTTCATTGGGTATAAGTATACCTTTAAATCTTTAAAGAATAATTTACCAAAAGCCTCAAGTATACCACCACTTAAATGTCTGTAATACTTTTCATCAAAAACCTCTACAAGGTTATTAACTCCCATTGTTAAACCAATTTTAGCTTTTGTATAATTGCTAAAATACTCTACAAGTCTAAAGTATTCTTGAAATTTAGAAATCATTACAGTATGGCCAAGAGAACATAAAAGTTCTGCTCTGTCCATAAAATCTTGCTCATCTATTTCTCCGCTAGCTTTTAAGTTTGCCAGCGTAATTTCAAAAATTACAATAGTTTTATCTGGATTAACTGTTTGTTCATTCATAAAAATATTATGAGATTTTTCAAACATATCCATATTAACTTTGGTTACTGGTCTATAACTACCACGCAACGCAAGTATATTTTTTTTGTATAAAACAGCAGCAGGCAACAAGTTGTTACCATCAGGGCCAAACATAACAGCATCGGTCATATCATTTTTAATTAACTGTAAGCTAATTAGCCTGTTGTCTACTTTTTCAAAATTAGGACCAGAGAAATTAATCATATCAATTTCTACAGTATCCTTGTCTATATGGTCATAAAGGTATTTAAGTAGCTTACGAGGTTTATGATATTTGTAAAAAGCACCATAAATAAGGTTAACACCTAAAATACCTAAAGTTTCTTGTTGTAATCTAGCTTCGTTTTGTTTAAAACGAACATGCATAATTATTTCGTCAAATTCTTTTTGATCTGGATCTAGCTGAAAACGGATACCTACCCAACCGTGACCTTTGTATTTTTTAGCAAAATCTATGGTAGCAACAGTATTTGCATAAGAGAAAAATAAACGCTCTGGATGTTTTTCTCTACTAATACGTTCCTCCATAAGTCCCATTTCGTGGGAAAGCATCGTTTTTAAACGGGCTTGGGTAACGTATCTACCATCGTTTTCTACACCATAAATGGCGTCACTAAAATCTTTATCATACGCACTCATTGCCTTGGCAATGGTTCCAGATGCGCCACCAGATCTAAAAAAGTGTCTGGCAGTCTCTTGTCCGGCACCAATTTCTGCAAAAGTACCGTAGATATCAGGATTTAAATTTATTCTTAGGGTTTTGGCTTTAGTAGAAGGAATATTCTCAAAAGCAAAATCTTTTTTTAAGACTGATGACATTCTTTGTTGTTTTTTACGGTATACAAAGTTAACAAGATAGATTTATCTATTAAATAAATATGTTATAAATTTGATAAAAAAGGCTGAATTGTTAAAAATCACATTTTTGGGTACAGGAACTTCTCAAGGAATACCAGTTATAGGTAGTAAGCATCCTGTATGTTTAAGTAAAAATCCAAAGGATAAAAGATTAAGAGTATCTGTTTTAATTTCATGGGACAACTATAACTTTGTAATAGATTGTGGTCCAGATTTTAGACAGCAAATGCTGCAAAATCCCATTCCTAATTTAGATGGTATTTTGTTTACCCATGAACACTCAGACCACACTGCGGGTATAGATGACATAAGACCATTTTTCTTTAGACAAGGAGATATACCCATATACGCAGATAACCAGGTAATACAAGCATTAAAAAAAAGATTTGCATACATTTTTGCTGATATAAACAGGTATCCTGGCGCACCAGCTGTAGCTATACATGAAATTAAAGAAAATACACCTTTTAAAATAGGAAACAAAGTAGCTATACCTATTAAAGCATTACATAATAGATTAGAGGTTTTTGGTTTTAGAATAGATGATTTTGTGTATTTAACAGATGTAAAAAGTATTTCTAAAGAAGAAATAGCAAAGTTAAAAGATGTAAATGTATTGGTGGTGAATGCGTTACGTTTAGAGGCGCATCACTCTCACTTTAATTTAGAAGAAGCATTAGAGTTTATTGCTGTTGTTAAACCTAAAAAAGCGTATTTAACACACATAAGCCATTTATTAGGTTTTCATGAAGAAGTAGAAAAATCTTTGCCAAATAATGTACATTTGGCCTACGATAATTTAACCATAAACATTTAGAATAATACCAAATGAAAAAGTATTTATATTTATACCTATTTATTTTTGCAGCATTAATTGCATTATATCAGTTTGTAAGTGCAAATAAAATGATAGATGCTACAAACACTAAATTTGCTAAATTACAAACTCAAATAGAAACGCTTGAAGACTCTATACAAAAGGCTACTATTAAAGAGCTAGATCTCAAATATTTTTTACTAGAAAATAATGATGATGCATTAACTAATTTTGATCACTTAAAATTAGAAAACCCTACAAGATATATTGAAGATAAGTTAATTGAAACCAATGAAGCTAAGGGAGATAACCCATTAGTGCCTTATGAAGGTATGGAAGGAGATTTTAAAATAAATAAAATTAAAGTTTTAAACCATAAATGGATTATTGCAGATTTTTCTGATGGTAAATATTGGGGAGAATTACTTATTAAGTATGACCTTAAAGATGATTTAGGTGTAGACTTTACAATGATGGATCATTTATTGTACCGCAGAGACTAATGTATTTGCAGAATTTAAAATAAAGCCCCTGAAATAAAATTCAGGGGCTTTATTTTTTACTAAAATTTAAAACTATATTTTAGTAGACAACCACTCTTTAAACGAATAAAAATTTTGTGGGGCAACACCGTGCCCAATAGGGTACTCTTCATAAGTGCAAGTTATGCCTAAGTTTTTTAAATAATTTGGTGTTTTTTGAGCCCAACTTACTGGTATTACTTGGTCTACACTGCCATGAGAGGCATAAATGTTTAGTTTACTAGGATCTTTGTCTGTCTTAAGTTTATCTATTAAGTTTTCATTAATATAACCACTTAAAGCTATTACATTTTTTACTTTTTCAGGATAAGAAATTGCCGTTGCGTAACTTAAAATTGCACCTTGACTAAATCCTAAAAGTGTAACATTATCTTTATCTAAGTTATAAGTATTACAAGCTTCATCTATAAAATTTAGTATTTTTTGTACAGACTCTGCAGCTTGTTCATCATCACTCCATTTTCCTTTTTCTGCATCAAAATTTATAGCATACCAAGCATTGCCGTAAGGCTGCATAGGGTAGGGAGCACGTACAGATATAATACAAAGTTCTTTTTGTAATTCTGGAGCAAAAGAAAAAAGATCTTCTTCATTACTACCGTAACCGTGTAGCATAAATAAAACAGGGGTTTTATCTTGCTCTATAGTTGCTGGTTTTATTATGTGTTCTAAGGATAAAGGTGCTGTAGTCATACTAATTTATAAAAGTGAACCATTTTTGAGATGCTTTTCCAATAAATGGAATTGCTTGTTTTTTGTTGTTTAACATACCAATAAACCCATAGGTCCATAGTACTATGTAAGATATGTATAAACCGGCCGAAGCATACAGGTTTAACCATTGACTAATAAATAACGCAAAACCTAAAAAAAATAAGTTTAAACCAAAGTTTTGTCTAATATGAAAACGAGCAAAGTCGTGCTTGTCATCCATATTCATTGTAATTGCTATTAATGTACCTACACCAGTTAAGTAAGACACTATTGCTGTAGTTTTTCCTTTAGGATTTGTACTCATTATATTTTTTTGTGCAAGGTAAAAATTTTGCAAAAAAAAAGAGGTCTAATTAAGACCTCTTTTTATATATTATATTGTAATTACACAAAGAATAATAGTTTAGTAATAATTTGCCAAACTCCTAAAGCAATTGCGGCAATACCTAATTTACCTTGTAAAGGTCTTAGTTTTGCTAATAAAAGTTCCCCTTTTGCTTTTGCTTCTTCATTTTTAGATAATAAATGTTTGTTTATCATTCCGTAACCTAAAATAAATCCTAAAGCAGCTAAAAGTACATTTACAGCTAAAAAAGTTGCCCAATAAATAGGATAAGTGGTAAGCCACCCAAGGTTTAATATAGAGGAAATAATTCCCCAAACTCCCCAAACACAAAATGCTAAACCTATCCAGCCTTGGTAAGGTGTAATTTTGTCTAAAAGTTCTTGTGCATCAGGTTTTCTAGATAATAGTAAAGATGGTGCGGCTAAAATGCCTAGTATTATTAACGTAATTCCAAAAATCATAATTTATTAATTAGTTGGTTAAAAAAGTTGACTATCTATTAGTCTTTTTAATAACGCAACTAAATAGTTTAAAGTATTTTTACCCTATCTTTATTTAAAATACCAAAAACTTGACCTTTTAACTTTTCATCAAAAAACATACAGTTTTTAGCAGTACTTATAGATGTGTTTTTACTTATAAAATGTTGTGTATCTTCATCAAATAAAGTAAAACAAGCTGTTTTGCCTTCTTTTATTTCTGGTTTTTGTAAACCATAGCGTTCTCTGCCTTTTGTTAAAATTTCTACAGTTGTTTCGGTATCAAAAATAGTATTTAATAAACCAAATGACGACTCTAAACCTATGGTGCCGTAAGCTGCATTATCAAACTCAATTTTTTTCTGTTCAATATCTAAAGGCGTATGATCTGTAGTTACAAAATCTATAGTGCCATTTTTAACAGCGTTAATTAGTGCTGTTTTGTCTTTTTTGGTTCGTAATGGAGGTAATACTTTATATGTTGTGTCAAATTCTGTTAGCTTGCTATCCGTGTAAAGTAAATTATATAAAGCAACACTACAACTTACATCTAGTCCTTTTTTCTTAGCGTCTGATATTAATTTTACAGACCCTGCAGTAGATATTGTTGGTATGTGTAATTTACCTCCTGTGTATTCTAAAATAAATAAATCTCTGGCTACTTGTAGCTCCTCAGCTAATGCAGGAATTCCTTTTAATCCAAGACTTGTAGAAACATCTCCTTCATTAACTATCCCTTTACCAGCAATTTTAGTATCTAACGGAAATGAATAAATTAATCCATTAAAATTTTGAGCATACTGCAATGCTATTTTTAATAGGTTAGAGTTGCTAGTTGCTTTTTTGTAATCAGAAAACCCAACTGCGCCAGCGTTTTTCATATCATACAATTCTGCTAAATCTACAGTTTCACTATTTACAGTTAATGCACCTAGCGGATGTAAACTTGTTGTTTCTTGGCTTGCTTTATTTTTTATAAAAGCAATAGTAGAGCTTGTATACGGAATTGGATTTGTGTTGGTATTTAATATAATGTCTGTAAAGCCGCCTTTAGCAGCAGTTTTTAATCCGTTTGCTATTGTTTCTCTTTCTTCAAAACCAGGTTCTCCAAATGATACGCTAGTATCTAACCAGCCAATAGATATGCATAAGTTTTTTTTAGATATGACAGATGTATTTTTTTCTGGAGTTATAGTATCTGCAATTTTACTAATAACACCATTTAGAACTAAAATATCTTTAGTTTTTAGATGGATATCTTTGTTTGATTTATCAAAAATTTTGGCAGATTTTATTAATATATTCATTTAAAATATTTTTGAATAAGAACTTCTAGTACTAAAAAAAACAACGCAAAAATAACAAACCATTTCCAAAGCTCATGTACCTTTTGGTTATTTTCTAATTTGATTAATAATTGACCAATACTATCGTTATTTTTACTGTTAATTATAGTGTTAGTATCTATATACTGTAATTTACTTTCATCTCTATTATAATTAAAACTAATAGAACCTAGCTCTGTGTCTGCTTTTTTAATTTTGTAAATACCAGCTTTTTTAGGCGTGTTACTAAATGTTAAGGTTGCCTTATTAGTAAATGCTTGTTGTTGCGGAATAATTTCAGTTTTACCTTTTGTAATTTTTAGAACAACATCTTTATCTAGTTTTGTTTCTACATCTACATTAGTTGTTTTATTTAAAGTAGCATATAGTTTAGGTATATTAAAACTGCTGTATCCTATATTATATAAAGTAGGTACAATTAGGGGAGAGCCTTTAAAGTTAGAGTTTTTTGTAGTTAAACTACTGGTAAAGAAATAAACCCCGTTTGCTCCTAATAAAAAAGGAGAGCCATCTTGGTAGCTTAAAATTGAAGGAGCAGAACTGGTTACAATTAAAGAGCTATTAACCGTAGGGTACTGAAAGTTTGTTACCCTTTTTTGAAATACATTTTTGTATAATGTATGAGAAAAATTAATACCAGTAATTTTACGTTCTATTTTAGTTGTTCCTTTAATGTTTGTTTTAAAATAGTTTGATAGTAAATTATTATAGCTATTAGCATCTGTTTGTAAAGAAGGAATTATTAATAAACTTCCTCCATTTTTAGTAAATGAAACTATAGCATTTTTTAAAGATTCAGGAATTAAGTCTACTTCGTTTAAAACAATTAAATTTTGGCTAGGAATTTTACTGTAATTTAATTGGTTTATTGTTGTTGTAGTAGTTGTAAATTCATCTTCTGTAAATATTTTATTTAAAAAGGTGTTGTCTGTATTAGAAATAGTTAACACTTTTATTTTTTCTCTTTTATTTATATTAAAAAAGAAACTATTATCATAAAGTAAACCTGTATCTGTAAGCTCTATTTTACCATTAATTTTAACGTCTTTTGGTAATGTAAAATTTACTTCAGCTTTTTTAGAAGAATTAAATAATGCTGATGTTTTTGCTATTAATGTATCGTTATTATAAAGCGCAACCGCTGTGTTTTCTACATTGTTATTAGCTGTTAGGTTAGCTCTTAGCTCTATATTGCTGGCATCTGTGTTAGAAATATAGATGCTATCAATACTAATATTATTAAAATTATTGGTTTTTTGTTTAACAGTGTAAACATTTATATTTTTTGTACTATCTAAACTTACAGCATTAGTTTTCTGTTGAAAATCAGACACAATAATTAAATCTTTAATACTATTGTTATTAGAACTAAATAGTGTGTTTGCCTTTAATAAAACATCATTTAAATGCAGCTGATTACTACTGTGCTCTAATGAAAGTAAATTATTTTGTATTTCTTTTAAAACTACATTTTTGTAGGTGCTTGTATTTGTAAAAAGACTAAATACTTTTTCTTTTGGTGTATTTTTTACCAGCTCTAGTACTACACTTTGTAAAATACTTGTGCCGTTATTAGGAGCTTGCATACTAAAAGAATTATCTATGTAAATGACAGTTTCTCTCTTTTTAAAAACATCTTTTTTTGCAAAATAAGGCTGAGCAAAGGCTATAATTAAAGCTGTAAATAGTAAAAGTCTAGTTATTAAAAGAAGCCACTTTTTTAAGTTTTTAGCTTTTTTGGATTGCGTTTTTACCTTTTGCAACATTGCAACGTTGGTAAAAGGAGTTTTTTTAAATCTACGGAGTTGAAAAAGATGAATAAATAGAGGAACCAATAGTAAAAATAAAGCCCAAAGAAGTTCCGGATATTTAAACTGCATTCCTTAATTTGATTTTTCAAATATAATGAAATTGCAGCAAAGCAGATAATACTTTAGCAAAAGAAAAAATAATCTTTTATTGTATTAATTTTTAAAGAATTAAGGTAGGTTTTTATACTTTTCTGCTCCTCTTGGTTAGCAACTGTAATTATAATTTGAGGGTTTTTAACATCTGTGAGGACTGTAAAATGCTGTAATTTTATGTTATAAATGTCTTTACCTATTTTTTGTTGGTTGTTACATACCCATTTAAAGTTAATATTTTTTTTAATTAGTTTTTTAGCAATTTCTTTTCCTTTTTTACCGGCACCCCAAACAAGTAGTGTTTTGTTTTTGCTATATTCTAACTCTAAAAAATAGTCAAGCTTTATATCTAAAAAGTAATTTTGTGCATAATGCTCACTGGTACGTGATGTTCTGGTGGTATAGTCTCTCCACATATGCAAAACCCTGTTACAAGGTATACATTGTATATTGTGCTTGTAAAATCTAAATGCTAAATCATAATCCTCAGGATATGTGTTGGGGTTAAATGCGTCTACATTTTCAAAGTCAGATTTATGTACCATCCAGCAAGGAGAAGGTATAACACACTCTTTGTATATTTCGGTGTAATTAGTACCAATTGAAGTTAATTTATTTAGCCATTCTTCGTATTTTTTATAGCCTTCGTTAACGCCGTTTTCTGCAAAGTATTTAACCTTACCAACAGCAATATGTTTTTTGCCACTTTTTAAAAGCGAAGAAAGCATAACCTCAATCTTTTCAGGCTTCATTATATCATCAGAATCCATTCTGGTAATATAGCTGCCATTAGATAATTTATAAGCTAACTGCAACGCGTTAATTATGCCTTTTCCAGTATTTAAAGTAGTTTTTATTCTGTTATCTTTAGCAGTGTATTTTTCTAATATTTTAGCACTTTTGTCTGTAGAATGATCATTAATAGCAATCACCTCCCAATTGGTATAGGTTTGAGAAATTATAGACGTTATGCAGTCATCAAAAAATTTCTCAACATTTTTAAACGGTATTAAAATGCTAACCAAAGGGGTGTTCATGGCACTATTGTTTAAGTGCTTTTTTTATAGCAGTTTCTGCTAAAGGAGCCATAATTTGATATCCTTTTTTATTAGGGTGCACGCCATCACCAGAGTGTTCTTTTTGTAATCCGTTTTCTGTAGTAGCCATAGCAGAAAAATAATCTAAATAAATTAAATTGTTTTCTTTAGCATAGGTTTTAAGCTTTTTATTTAGGGCAGGTATTTTTATGTTAGGCTCTTTGTTAGGAGACCAAGGGTAATCAAAAGCAGGTAGTGTAGAGCAAATAATTACTTTTATATTGTTAGTAATGGCAAGTTCTGCCATACTTTTTATATTGTTGGTAATTTCATCTAATGTGGTAGGGCCTGTGTTACCAGCAATATCATTTGTGCCAGCTAGTATTACAACAACTTTAGGTTTTAGGTTTATAACATCTTGCCTAAAACGTATAAGCATTTGGGGTGTGGTTTGCCCGCTTATACCTCTGTTAATATAATTTTTATTTTCAAAAAAGCTAGGCATTGCATTACTCCAGCCTTCTGTAATAGAGTTACCCATAAAAATAACTCTATTGTTATTTGTAGGTGTAGTAGTATTTAGTTCTTTATTAGCTTTTTTATATTTATTTAAATTGGCCCAGTCTTGAGCTTGAGAGGTACATGACATAAAAAAACATAAAATTAAAAAACAAAGTGTAGTTACTTTTTTCATCTTTTAGGTTAATTAAAGTACCAAGGTACTAAAAAATGAAAAAAATAACTGTATATAAATAAATAATAGGTGTAGGTACGTATTACTATTTATATACAGTTTTTATAAGAATATATGTTGTTATATTTTTTTAATGTTAGCATTTAAACCTTCAACTATGCCAAGAATGTTGTTTATAGTTTCTGTAAAATGATGCTTAATTAAATCGTTGGGGATGCGAATAGTTGTAAAGCCATTTTTAAAAGAATGCATTGCTTCTTCTAAATCGTTTATTGCTTGTTCATGAGTTAGCATATGGTACTCTGTATCTATTTCTATATTTAATTTAACTCTAGAAATAGCAATGTCTATAGATTTTTTACCATCCCACCATTCTAACATTGGTGTTAAGCCTCTCTCTTTAAGACCATAGTATAACTGTATAGCTTCTTTAGGCGTATTGTTTTTTATAATAAGCCTGTTTAATCTCACTTGATGCTTTGCACATAACTCAACTCCAAATGCATCAATAGCATTTTTATGGTCAATATAGCTTAGCTCTTTCTTACATTCTAAACATGTCATTAATAGTAGGTTTAATAAGGTTTGGGATTATTATAACCGTGCTTTTTTAGGTTTATTATTTACGTTTCGATGAAATACACACAAGTTTTTGCTTTTTAGATGAAATGCACACTTTTTAAGAAGATGTTAAGTAATTTCTCAAAAAAAATATTGTCAATAAATAAAAAATATCTAATATTGCTATCAGAATGAAAAGCAACATAATTATTATTGTATTAGTCATTATTATCTCTCTCTGGGGATGATACGGTCTTATATTGATTTTAAGAAAAGCCTGTGTCATATAAAATTGACACAGGCTTTTTTTTGTTTTCAACTTTATTACAACCATTATCTAATTAAACTATTAAAGGAAATAAAATAGCTGAATGTGATACAAAATATGGTTTTATATTACTGTAAATCAGTTAATTAAATTAATATATAGGAAGTTGAATTTATACTAAAAAACAATGTTAAAAAAATGAAGAAAGTGAAAGAATTATATTTGAATAGTAAATTATATTCAATAAACAATAAGAATTACAAGATATAGCCAAATGGAGTTAAATAAGTACAGTAAAAATGTAACACAAGATCCTACGCAACCTGCCGCACAAGCAATGTTGTATGGTATAGGTTTTAAAGATGAAGATTTTAGTAAACCAATTGTGGGTATTGCAAGTACTGGTTACGAAGGTAACCCGTGTAATATGCACTTAAATGATTTGGCTAAAGAGGTTAAAGAGGGTGTTAATACAAACGAATCTGTAGGTCTAATATTTAATACAATTGGTGTTAGTGATGGTATATCTATGGGTACTCCTGGTATGCGTTTTTCTTTACCGTCTAGAGATATTATTGCAGACTCTATGGAGACTGTTGTACAAGGTATGTCTTATGATGGTTTAGTTACTGTTGTAGGTTGTGATAAAAATATGCCAGGTGCCTTAATGGCAATGATTCGTTTAAATAGACCATCTATATTAGTTTATGGTGGTACAATTGCATCTGGTTGCCATAATGATAGAAAACTAGATATTGTTTCTGCATTTGAGGCATGGGGAGAAAAAGTAGCAGGTACAATGCAACAAGAGGAGTTTGGCTGTATTATTAAAAAAGCAATTCCTGGTGCGGGTGCTTGCGGTGGTATGTATACTGCAAATACTATGGCTTCTGCAATTGAGGCTTTAGGTATGTCTTTACCTTTTAATTCATCAAACCCAGCTATTGGAAAAGAAAAAAAGCAAGAGTGTGTAGCAGCTGGTAAACAAATGTATCACTTACTAAAAAATGATATAAAACCTTTAGATATCGTTACAAGGAAATCTTTAGAAAACGCTATTCGTTTGGTAACTATAATGGGTGGTTCTACAAATGCAGTATTACATTTTTTAGCTATTGCAAGAGCTGCAGACATTGATTTTACGCTTCAGGATTTTCAGAAAATTAGTGATACCACACCTTTTATAGCAGACTTAAAACCTAGTGGTAAATATTTAATGGAAGATGTACACCGTATTGGTGGTATTCCGGCAGTATTAAAATATTTATTGAAAAACGGATTATTACATGGCGATTGTTTAACTGTTACAGGTAAAACGCTAGCAGAAAATTTAGAAGATGTGCCAAGCTTAATAGACGGACAAGATGTTATTCGTCCTCTAGAAAATCCAATAAAAGCAACTGGTCACTTACGTATGCTGTATGGTAATTTGGCAGAAAATGGTTCTGTAGCAAAAATTACAGGTAAAGAAGGATTACTTTTTAAAGGAACAGCAAAGGTTTTTAATAGTGAGTATGATGCTAATGATGGTATTAGAGATGGTAAAGTTAAAAAAGGTGATGTAGTCGTCATAAGGTATGAGGGACCAAAAGGCGGACCAGGAATGCCTGAAATGCTTAAGCCAACAGCTGCAATTATGGGTGCTGGTTTGGGTAAAGACGTAGCCTTAATTACAGACGGTCGTTTCTCTGGAGGTACGCACGGTTTTGTTGTAGGTCATATTGCGCCAGAGGCTCAAGATGGTGGTACTATTGCTCTTGTAAAAGACGGTGATATTATTACAATAGATGCAGAAACTAATGCTATTAATGTAGATGTTACACCAGAAGAATTGGCTAAACGTAAAGCTGCTTGGGTGGCTCCAGAATTAAAATTTAAAAAAGGTGTATTGTACAAGTACGCTCGTTCAGTATCATCTGCAGCCCAAGGTTGTGTTACAGATGAGTTTTAATAAAAAATAAAAAATTGAAAAAGTACTATTGTCTAAGCTCTAAAACAGTACAATAACACTTTTTACTTTAACTCTTTGAAAATGGAAACAGTAAAAGAACAAAAGATAACATCAAAAAATAATAAAACCATAAAAATTAGTGGAGCAGAAGCTATTATACATTGTTTATTAGCAGAGGGTGTAGATTTAATTTATGGTTATCCGGGCGGAGCAATTATGCCTGTTTATGACGAATTATACAAGTTTCAAGATAAACTAACACATATTCTTACTCGTCATGAGCAAGGAGCAACACACGCTGCACAAGGTTACGCAAGAGTTTCTGGTAAAGTAGGTGTTGCTATGGCAACTTCTGGTCCAGGAGCAACAAACTTAGTTACAGGGCTGGCAGACGCACAGATAGATTCTACTCCTATGGTTTGTATTACAGGACAAGTTCCTAGGCAACTGTTAGGTACAGACGCTTTTCAAGAAACAGATATTATTGGTATATCTACTCCGGTTACTAAATGGAATTATCAAGTTACTAGGGCAGAAGAAATTCCAGAAATACTGGCAAAAGCATTTTACATTGCTAAATCTGGTAGGCCTGGTCCAATACTTGTAGATATTACAAAAAATGCCCAATTTGATGAGTTAGATTTTAGCTATGAAGCTTGTACAGGTGTGCGTAGTTATAATCCGTACCCTAAGGTAGATGTTAACCAAGTTAAGGCAGCAGCTGCATTAATTAACTCAGCAAAAAAACCATTTATAGTATTTGGGCAGGGAGTAATTTTGGGAGAGGCAGAAGCTCAATTAAAAACCGTTATAGAAAAAGCAGGAATCCCAGCAGCGTGGACAATTTTAGGTGTAGCAGCTTTAGATAGTGAGCACCCTTTAAACGTTGGTATGGTTGGTATGCACGGTAATTATGCGCCAAATTTATTAACTAATGAGTGCGATGTTTTAATTGCTATTGGTATGCGTTTTGATGATCGTGTTACTGGTAATTTAGATAGCTATGCTAAACAGGCTAAAATTATACACTTTGATATTGATCCAGCAGAAATAAATAAAAATGTTCCTACAGATGTTGCTGTATTGGGTAATGCTAAAGATAGTTTAGAAGCATTAATTCCGCTTTTAAATGACAATAAACATACAGACTGGCACAACGTTTTTAAAGAAAAATACAAAGTAGAATTTACTACAGTTATAGATAAAGATATTCATCCTACTAAAGAAAAATTAACAATGGGTGAGGTTATAGAGCAAATTAATATTGCTTCTAACAACAGTGCTGTTATTGTTAGTGATGTTGGTCAGCACCAAATGATAGCTTGTAGATATGCAAAGTTTAACCAAACAAAAAGTAACATTACATCTGGTGGTTTAGGTACTATGGGTTTTGCCTTACCAGCTGCTATAGGGGCAAAAATGGGAGCTATGGATAGGGAAGTGGTTGCTATTATTGGTGATGGTGGCTATCAAATGACAATACAGGAGTTGGGCGTAATTTTTCAGCACAATGTACCTGTGAAAATTATTGTTTTAAATAACGATCATTTAGGAATGGTACGCCAATGGCAAGAGTTATTTTTTGATAAAAGGTATGCATCTACCGTAATGGTGAATCCAGATTTTGTAAAAATAGCAGAGGGCTATCACATTAAATCTAAACGAGTTAGTGAGCGTAGTGAATTAAAATCTACTATAGAAGAAATGTTGGCATCAAAAGATCCGTATTTTTTAGAAGTTAAGGTAGAAAAAGAGGATAATGTGTTTCCTATGATTCCTTCAGGAGCTTCAGTATCAGACGTTAGGTTAAAATAAGTTTAATTAAAAAATTCCAAAGGAACTTTAAATTAAGTAAAATTGGGGCAATAAAAAAATGGAAAATAATTGGTATACCATATCGGTTTATTCTGAAAACAACGTTGGGTTGTTAAACAGAATATCGGGCATATTTTTAAAAAGACATATAAATATAGAGGCTTTAAATGTCTCAAAATCTGAAATTAATAGCGTTTCTAAATTTACAATTGTTGTAAATACAACAGAACAATGGGTTAAAAATATTGTTGGTCAAATAGAAAAACAAGTAGAGGTTATTAAGGCATTCTATCATAATGATGAAGAAATTATTTATCAAGAGTCTGCCTTGTTTAAAATTAAATCAGATTTATTGTTTGATGAGCGTAATATTCAAAACATCATCAAAGAAAATAACTCGCAAATAGTTACTGTTGCACGCGATTTTTTTGTGCTTTCTAAATCAGGAAAAAGAGAAGAAATAAATAAAATGCATGAGCAGTTAGAGCCTTATGGTATAATGCAATTTGTACGCTCTGGTAGAATTGCAGTGAGTAAAGCAGAAATGCGTATTAGTAGTTTATTAGAAGAATTTCAACATAATTAATTAATCATTCTTAGTTTATATACTGAGATAAAAAAGAGTACAGAAAATGTCAAATTATTTTAACACCTTATCATTAAGAGACAAGTTAACCCAACTGGGTAAATGTAGATTTATGGATACTGCAGAATTCTCTGATGGGGTAACAGCATTAAAAGGCAAAAAAATAGTAATTATTGGCTGTGGAGCACAAGGTTTAAACCAAGGATTAAATATGAGAGATTCTGGTTTAGATATTTCTTATGCTTTGCGTGATGCTGCTATAAAAGAAAAAAGAGCATCGTACAACAATGCAACAGAAAATGGTTTTACTGTTGGTAATTATGAGGAGTTAATACCTACGGCAGACTTAGTAATTAATCTTACACCAGATAAACAACATACTAACGTAGTTAATACTGTAATGCCTTTAATGAAAAATGGTGCTACATTATCCTATTCTCACGGTTTTAATATTGTTGAAGAAGGTACACAAGTACGCAAAGATTTAACTGTTATAATGGTGGCACCAAAGTCTCCAGGATCAGAGGTTAGAGAGGAATATAAAAGAGGTTTTGGTGTGCCAACACTTATTGCTGTACACCCAGAAAACGATCCAGAGGGCAAAGGTTTGGCTCAGGCTAAAGCATATGCAGCTGCTACAGGCGGACATAAAGCTGGGGTTTTAGAATCTTCTTTTGTAGCAGAAGTAAAGTCAGATTTAATGGGAGAACAAACCATACTTTGTGGGTTGTTACAAACTGGTTCTATACTTTGTTTTGATAAAATGGTTGAAGAAGGTATAGATGCAGGTTATGCTTCTAAACTTATACAGTATGGTTGGGAAACTGTTACAGAAGGTCTTAAATATGGTGGTATTACTAATATGATGGATCGTTTGTCTAACCCTGCCAAAATAAAAGCTTTTGAGTTAGCAGAAGAATTAAAAGATATTATGCGTCCATTATTCCAAAAACATATGGATGATATTATGGAAGGTGAGTTTTCTAAAACTATGATGGAAGACTGGGCTAACGGAGATAAAAACTTACTAGATTGGCGAGCTGCTACAGGAGAAACTAATTTTGAAAAAACTCCGGCTAGTGATGTAGAAATCTCTGAACAAGAATTTTATGATAATGGAGTGTTAATGATTGCTATGGTTAGAGCTGGTGTAGAGCTTGCTTTTGAAGCTATGACAGATTCTGGTATTATTGAAGAATCTGCGTACTATGAGTCGTTACATGAAACACCGCTTATTGCCAATACCATTGCCCGTAAAAAGTTATTTGAAATGAACAGAGTAATTTCTGATACAGCAGAATACGGTTGTTATTTATTTGATCATGCTTGTAAGCCTTTATTAAAAGATTTTATGGCTAAAGTAAATACTTCTGTTATTGGCAAACCATATGCTGCAGATGCAGGTAATGGTGTAGATAATGCTAAATTAATTGCCGTTAACAAGGCATTAAGAGAGCATCCGGTAGAAATTGTTGGTGCAAGATTAAGAGCATCTATGACTGCAATGAAACCTATAGTGTAAACCCAACCAAACTATTCTATAGCCTGTCTGGTTTTTTAGAAACTAGGCAGGTTTTTATTTTTTATTAAAAATGAACTATTTTCCTAACATAGAAAACATTCGCAAAGCGGCTGGTACTATAAGTGCAGTTGCAGACACCACACCATTATTAGACAGTATACGTTATTCAAAGTTATACAATGCTAATATTCTTTTAAAAAGAGAAGATTTGCACCGTGTAAGATCCTATAAAATAAGAGGAGCTTTTAATAAAATAAGCTCATTATCTGCACAAGAAAGACAAAAAGGTGTTGTTTGTGCAAGTGCAGGAAATCACGCGCAAGGTGTAGCTTTTGCGTGTAACCATTTGGGAATTAAAGGCACAATTTATATGCCTTCAGTTACGCCAAAACAGAAAGTAGAGCAAACAGAAATGTTTGGTGGAGATTGGGTTACTATTGTTTTAGAAGGCGATACTTTTGACGATTCTTCTAAAGCAGCTCTTCAATTTTGTGAGGAGCATCAAAAGGTATTTGTACACCCTTTTAACGATCCAAAAACTATTGAGGGGCAAGCTACAGTTGGTTTAGAAGCCATTCATCAATCTAAAAAAACAATAGACTATATTTTTGTGGCTATTGGCGGTGGTGGTTTAGCTGCTGGTTTGTGTGGTGTTTTTAAAGCGTTATCTCCTACTACTAAAATTATAGGAGTAGAGCCTGCTGGTGCACCATCTATGAAAACCAGTATAGAAAACGGAGTAAATACAGAGCTTGTACAAATTGATAAATTTGTTGATGGTGCTGCAGTACAACGCGTGGGCGATTTAACTTTTGAGATTTGTAAAGAGTATTTAGACGATGTTATTACAGTACCAGAAGGCAAAGTATGTCAAACTATTTTAGACTTGTATAATAGAGATGCTATTGTTGTAGAACCTGCGGGAGCTTTAACTATTGCAGCCTTAGACCAATATGCAAAACAAATAGAAGGTAAAAATGTGGTTTGTGTTGTTAGTGGTAGCAATAATGATATTACTAGAACTGCAGAAATAAAAGAACGTGCTTTGTTATTTGCAAACTTAAAGCACTACTTTATAGTTCGTTTTCCGCAACGTCCTGGAGCTTTAAAAGAGTTTGTTGCAGAAATTTTAGGGCCAACAGATGATATTACTCATTTTGAGTATTCTAAAAAATCTAGTAAAGAAAATGCTCCTGCTGTAGTTGGTATAGAGTTGAAAAAACCTGAGGATTTAGAGCCATTAATTGCTAGAATGAAAGAAAATAATTTCTTTGGCGACTACTTAAATAATAAACCAGACCTGTTTCAATATTTAGTATAAAAAGACACATTTTACTAAATTTTTATTAAAAAATGAAATTGAAAACGTTTTCGTATCAAAAGCAATAAATATATTGCTTTAGAACCTCAATTTTAAGCGTAAGATTTAGTAAATTCACTATTCAAGATACTAGAAATAGTCTATAAATTGATAAAAATGAGCAGAACAACGATACCTGAAGAATATAAAATTACAGAGTTAATAGAGCAAAAAGAATACTTAGTTGGTGGCGATCTTAA
The DNA here is from genome assembly GCF_000568425.1 of Cellulophaga geojensis KL-A. Taxonomy (NCBI): domain Bacteria; kingdom Pseudomonadati; phylum Bacteroidota; class Flavobacteriia; order Flavobacteriales; family Flavobacteriaceae; genus Cellulophaga; species Cellulophaga geojensis. Next base: position 286,467 of record NZ_ARZX01000002.1, on the reverse strand, counting down.
AAAATGGGATGGCGCAACAACAGAAGTATTTTCTACAATATCATCTACAGAAGAATACAAACCTACATTATTAGGTAGTATTCCAGATATGGGAGAAGAAGAAGCTTTAGATGCATTAAATGCAGCTTTAAAGGCGTATGACCAAGGTCAAGGTGCTTGGCCAACTATGCGTGTTAAAGAGCGTATAGATTGTATGGAGAAGTTTGTAGAAAAAATGATTACTAAGCGTGATGAAGTTGTAAAACTTTTAATGTGGGAAATTGGTAAGTCTTTACCAGATTCAGAAAAGGAATTTGACCGTACAGTAATATATATTAAAGATACTATTGAAGACTATAAACAGTTAGACAGGGATGCTGCTAAGTTTCAAAAAAACGATGGTGTTTATGCTCATATACGTAGAGGACCACTAGGTGTAGTACTTTGTTTAGGGCCTTACAATTACCCGTTAAATGAAACATTTGCATTGCTAATACCAGCAATAATAATGGGAAATACTACAATATTTAAACCTGCTAAACATGGTGTTTTATTAATTACTCCTTTGTTAGAGGCTTTTCAATCATCTTTCCCTAATGGTGTTGTAAATATTATTTTTGGTAGAGGTAGAGCAGTTGCTAGTCCTATTATGAAAACAGGAAAGGTAGATGTGCTTGCTTTAATTGGTAACAGTAAATCTGCAAATGCATTACAAGAGCAGCACCCAAAAAGTAACAGGCTACGTTTGGTTTTAGGTTTAGAAGCTAAAAACCCCGCAATTATTTTACCAGATGCAGATTTAGATTTAACTATAGATGAATGTATAGCTGGTACGTTGTCTTTTAACGGTCAGCGTTGTACAGCTTTAAAAGTTGTTTATGTACACGAGAGTATTGCAGATGAGTTTAATAAACGTTTTGCTAAACGTGTAGACGAGCTTAAATTTGGTAACCCTTGGGATAATGGCGCTAAACTAACACCATTACCAGAGCCAAATAAGCCTGCTTACATACAAGAACTTATAGATGATGCTAAAGCAAAAGGAGCATCAATTTTAAATAAAAAAGGAGGTAAAACTACAGATAATTATATTTGGCCAGCAGTATTATATCCAGTTTCTAAAGATATGCGTGTGTACCAAGAAGAGCAGTTTGGACCAGTTGTACCAGTAGTTTCTTTTAGTAATATTGAAGAACCTTTAGATGATATGGCTGCCTCTAATTACGGACAGCAAGTTAGTTTGTTTGGTAAAGATGTATATACATTAGCTCCGTTAATAGATACTTTGGTAAACTTGGTATGTAGAGTTAACTTAAATAGCTCTTGCCAAAGAGGACCAGATGTTTACCCTTTTACAGGCCGTAAAGACTCTGCACAAGCAACATTAAGTGTACATGATGCTTTGCGTTCTTTCTCTGTACGTACGTTTGTAGCGTCTAAAGACAATGATATTAATAATGAAATTATAGAGCAATTGTTAGAGACTAGATTATCTAACTTTATTAGCACAGATTATATTTTATAAGACCTATGGTTTTAAGTTATATAAAAATCCTCTCAATTAATTTTGAGAGGATTTTTTTTCACAGTTTTCTAATATTTCTTTAGCTCTTTCTAAACCACTATACGGGTAAAATTTAATTGTTTGTTCTTCTTTTTTAAATAATTCTATAGCTCTTTTTACATCTTTACAAAACGGTTCTAGTGGTTGTCCAAAGAACTTTGCAGCTCCCATATCCCATTCTGCTTTACCTAAAACTACTCTTGGGTTATTTGGTGCAATTGCTAATGCTTTGTTATAAATAGCTACGTTTTTACCAGATAATGTCATTCCGTATTTTTGTCCGTCAAAAGCAATATATGCTGTGTTTAATAACGCATATGACATTAATATTTCTGGGTTATTTTCAGATAGTTTGTCAGCAGTATCTAAAAATGTTTTTGCTTTGTTTAGTTTAGCAGTTAGTTCTGCTTCATCTTTTATACCAAAAGCACTTATAATTTCTACGGTAGCTGCATAATATGGCGGTAACCAATTGTCTTTTTCTACACTAGAAATACGCTCAAACATTTGTACTGCTTTTGCACTCTCGTTATTTTTCCATAGTTCAAAAGCTTTGGTCATTCCTTTTTCATATTGTGTTTGTGCACTTAAACTTGCTACACATATAAAGGCTAATAATAAGGCAATCTTTTTCATTTTTTTAAGGTTTTATATTGTTGTTTATTTCTTTATTCAAATATCATAACCTTTGGCTAGTTATGCATTTTTAAGTTACTCAGCTGTAGTATTAAGTAGCTGAAATGTATATTTATAAATTGTCTAACTGGTTATCTTTTTTATTATCACTAATGGTCCAAAAGAAACCAACAAAAAAGAAACGGTCTGCAGCTGGTTTAATAGTTCTACTTTCAAAAACGCCGTTGGTATTTGCTTGGTTTTTAAATTGATATCCGTTTACATTTTGAGTACCAAAAACATTACTAACAGAAAAATAAAGTATTTTTTGTGGACTAATTAAGTATGCCCAATTGGCATTTACAGCATTGTAATTTTTTGCTTTACTATTTAAAAAACCACTTTTATTTGGGTCTGTATAGTTACGCCCAGAAGCAAAATTATAGCTTACTCCAACCTGACTTTTTAAATTACTTATAAAGTGTTTTAGAACTACAGAAGCATTGTGTTGTGATGCAAAACTTGGTGTAGCTTTGGTTGGGTAATTTTTATAATCTCGTTTGGTATCTAAATACGAGTAAGAAACCCAGTATTCTGTATTTTTAATAGTTTTATTATCTCGCCAAAATAAATCTACACCCTTTGCAAAACCACCACCATTATTGCTATAGTTTGCTGTGGGTAGTGGTTGTTCTGTGTTGTATTTAACAAGGTTATTATAATCTTTGTAATAAGCTTCAGCCCTAAATATTTGCTTGTTTTTTACATATTGATAATTGGCAATTAAATGTGATGTATTTTCTGCAGAAAAATTGGTGTTAAATTTTAAATATTCATTTTTAGGGTTTTGGTAAAATTGTCCATATGCTAATGATACCTGAGAGTTAGCACCAGATTTATATGCTACAGAAGCTCTAGGTGAGGCGGTAAACTCATTTAATAAACTAGAATACTCGCCACGTAAACCAATATTTGCGGCTAATTTTTTAGAAAAGAAAATATTTGCTTCTGCAAAAGATGCAGTAATATTGTTATTAAACGTATAATTATAAGTATCCTCATTTAATGCAGTATAGTCTTCATTAAAACTTGTAATAAAATATTCTGCTCCAAAATTTAAACGAAATCTGCTGTTGTAAAATTTACTTAACTTTAATTTTAAATGAGCAGCGTTTTCTGTGTCTTGTACAGTATCTTCTATAATATCTAAATCAGAATAATCATTGGCATAAGACAAGCCAGTTTGTATGCTCCAATCATTTTTTAAAAAGTCTTTATAGGATGCATTAAAGTATAAATTTCTATTTTTCATACCAAAGCGTATACCTTCTTGTATGTTTATATCTTCTTGTGTTAAATCAAAATTTACAGTGCTAAAAGCTCCATATAGCTTAAGTAAACCATCAGTATTAATTTTATGTCTGTATACAGCTTCACCACCAAAAGACTGTACCGGTTTATGCCATTCATTATTATCTGGATAAAGTTCTTGGTAAGGCTGTAGATTTATATAAGAAGCATTAACACTTAAAGAGTTTTTCTCCCACTTTTGTGTATTCCCTATGCCTAAACCAACAGTCATTAAAGATATGTCTGTACGTTCTTCCTCTGGCTCATCAATACTATTTAAAAGTAAAACACTAGATAATGCTTGTCCGTATTCTGCAGAGTATCCGCCAGTAGAAAAAGTTATTCCTTTAAATAGAAAAGGAGACAGCCTACCTCTTGTAGGTATATTATTTGCTGTAGGTGAGTAAGGACTAAATACGCGCATACCGTCTACAAAAATTTGGGTTTCTTCTGCATCTCCGCCACGTACAAATAAGCGCCCATCTTCTGCTACATTAGATGTGCCTGGCAATGTTTGTAAAGCTCCAACAAAATCTCCCATAGCGCCGGCTGTAGTAACAACATCTAACGGTTTTAGTGCGGTAACTTTTGCATTTTCTCCTGCCTTAAATGAGCCTGCATTTACAATTACGGCATCTAAAGTATTTACGTCTTCTTTAAGTTTTATGGTTATATTTTTTAAGTTTTTAACCAAGTCAGTTAAGTGGTACGTTTCAAAAGAAATAAACGAAACTATTAAGGTTTGTTCTCCTGTTTCTTCTGTGGTAAATGTAAATGTTCCATTGTCTATAGTTGCTGTACCATCATAAGTGCCATCTAAATACACATTGGCGCCACTAATAGGAGCTCCTTTTTTATCTGTTATCTTACCAGTAATTGTTGTTTGTGCAAATAGAGAATATGTTGCTAGCACAAAGAGTAAAAAAAATAGCTGTTTCATTTTAAAAAAAGTTTAATTGTTTTTTTTGATTGATGAAGCAAATGTCTATTGGTAAGTTCTGTTTTGATAAAAAGAAATACCCAATTGTAGAATTTTACAGACCAGTTGTTTTTTATGTATTAATTAACATAAATGTGTTAATTCTGTATACAAGTTTCAGCAGTATTCTAGTTACCTTTGTTCGCTTATTTTAATTGTAAAGAAGGGTCTAATTTATTTAGAAAGCAGAAGAAAAAATGAGCGCAAAGAAGATGAACAAAAAGGCATTATTTGCTTTAGCTATAGGTGGTTTTGGTATTGGTATGACAGAGTTTGTTATTATGGGTATTTTGCCAGATGTAGCAAAAGCGTTATCTATTACCATACCAGAAGCCGGACATTTTATTGCTATTTATGCATTGGGTGTTGTTGTTGGTGCTCCTTTATTATCTAGCCTAGGTAGCAAGTGGCCTTCACATAAAATGTTACTTGGTTTAATGCTTTGGTTTACAGTTTTTAATACGCTATCTGCATTTGCAGAAAGTTATACTTCACTGTTAATTTTTAGGTTTTTATCTGGACTACCACATGGCGCCTTTTTTGGTATTGGTGCTGTTGTAGCTGGTAAATTGGCAACTCCTGGTAAAGAACCACAGGCTATGGCAATTATGTTTGCGGGTCTTACTGTTGCTAATGTTGTTGGCGTGCCATTAGGTACGTATTTTGGACATCATTTTAGCTGGAATGTAGCTTTTATGATGGTTGGTGTTGTTGGGGTTTTGGCAATGCTAACAGTTTACTTGTGGATGCCTAAATTAAAACCAGCATCTACAGTAAGTATTAAGCAAGATTTTAAAATTTTTAAAAGAATAGAGCTTTGGATATTAATACTATTAACAACTGTAGGAACAGGTGGTTTTTTTGCCTGGTATAGTTACATAGCACCATTAATTACAGACGTAACTAAATACCCAGAGTATATGATTGGTTATGCTATGATTTTAGCTGGTTTAGGTATGGTTGCCGGTAATTTTTTAGGAGCCAAATTAACAGAAAAATTGTCTCCAATGAGAGCCGTAATTACAAGCTTAGGGCTAATGGCAACTGTTTTGATAATTAATGCATTGGTGGCTGCAAATCCGGTAATGGTTTTAATACTAACTTTTACTATAGGAGCTATTTCTTTTAGTGTTGTAACACCTTTACAAATGGCAATAATAAACGCATCTAAAGGTTCAGAAATGTTAGGCTCTTCAATGAACCAAAGTGCATTTAATATGGGTAATGCTTCTGGTGCATTTTTGGCAGGTTTGCCAATTGCAATGGGGTATAGCGTAGTTTCTTCTAGTTATGTGGGTGCCATTTTAGCTGGTACAGGAGCACTAATAGCAGTTGGAATTGTAATTAGCAGAAGACAAAAAAGAAAATTAAATATTTCTAAAGAGTAAATACTCAAGTAATTTTAGTTTGTTTGCCTTATTTTTTATTTCTAGTTTAGTTTAATATATAACTAACCTATGAAATTTAAACACTATTGCTATTTCTTTTTATTCCTATTTTTAGTTACATCTTGTAAAGACCAAAACAAAGAGGAAATAGATTATTCTGAAGTTGAAGAAGTAATTATTTATGATGATTCAGATGATGAAATAATAATAGAATCAAATACAGGGGAAGAAGAAGTAGAAGAAGTTGGGTTTGATGAAGATATTGAAGAAGTAGAAGATCTAGATTTTCCAGAAACGGTAACATCAGAAGTAGAAACGGAAACAGAACAACAATCTTACAGTTCTATAAATTACCCAGTTTTTACTGCACCAACATACTCTAATAGGGATATAGATTATTACTCTATACTAGAAATTCCTAAACCTAGAGGAAAAGGTATTTTAGGATATGTATCTGATCCAGATGGTTATATTTCTGCTATTTACGAAGAAGAAATTAATAAAGTATTATTTGAGTTAGAAAGGAATACATCTGCAGAAGTTGCCATTGTTGTTGTTAAAAGTATAGGTGATGAAATACCTAAAAAATTTGCAACAAAACTTTTTAATAAATGGAGAATTGGCAAAGCTGATAAAGACAACGGTTTGCTAATTTTAACGGTAATGGACCAGCGTAGAACGGAGTTTGAAACTGGTTATGGTTTAGAAGCTATATTAACAGATAATATTTGTTATAGAATTGGTACAGATGAAATTGTTCCGTTTTTTAAAGAAGGTGAATATGGAGAAGGCCTTTTAAAAGCCGCAGACAAAGTAAAAGAAGTTGTAGAAAACCCAAATACCATAGATTATATCTATTCTAATGATGTTACTTATGAAGTAGATGATGACGATTCTGCATTTTTATTATTTATAGACGACTTATTAGCAACAAATAAATGGATTCTTTTATCGATTGTATATGTGTTTTTTTTAATTTTTCTTACCATTTATTATTCTCTTAAAATTAAATTTATAGATGCATCTAAAGAAGACTATTATGATAAATACAATAGTCTAAAAAAAGTTGAAATAGGTTGTTTTGCTTTTCTATTTCCTTTTCCGTTATGGGGAATGAGTACTACTATAAAAACAAGGCTAAAGCAATATAGATATGACCCCAGATTTAGTAAAGTAAATGGCAAACCTTTAATTTTATTAGACTCTAAAAAAGAAAGAAGTTTTTTAAAAGAAGGTGAAATTGTTGAAGAATATATAAATTCTGTAGACTATGATGTCTGGGTTACAGAGGATAAAAGTGATATTTTAATATTAAAGTATGATGGTATTTCTAGTAGAAAATACTCAAAATGTTACCAATGTAACTATAAGACTAAAGGAAAAACAAAGTCTACGGTTAGAATAAGACCTAATTACGATAGGGAAGGAGAACGTATAGATTTTTACGAATGTAAAAACTGTAATGATAAAACATCTGAGATTGTTGTATTGGCTAAATTGGTTAGAGAAAGCTCTAGTTCATCAAGCAGTTCAAGTTCCTCAAGTAGTAGTTATTCATCTTCATCCTCATCGTCATCCTCTTCATCTTCAAGTTTTGGTGGTGGTAGATCTGGTGGCGGTGGATCTGGAGTTAGCTGGTAATAAACATAAAAAAAGCCTCTGAAATTAAATTCAGAGGCTTTTAACTACTATATAATTGTACTAAGATTATATGTTTTCTGCTAACCAATCTCCAACTTCACTGGTTTTGTATGCTTTACCACCTTCAGATAAATCCTCGGTAACTATACCTTCTGCTAAAGATTTGTTTACTACATCTCTTATAGCTTGTGCTTCATCAACCAATTTAAAATCTTCAAATAACATTGCTGCAGATAATACTGTAGCCAATGGGTTTGCAATATCTTTACCAGCAGCTTGCGGATATGAGCCGTGAATTGGTTCGTATAATTTTGCTTTTTCACCTACAGATGCAGATGGCATTAATCCCATTGATCCTGATATAACAGAAGCTTCATCAGTTAAAATATCACCAAAAAGATTTTCAGTAATCATAACATCATAAGAGTTTGGCCATTGTACCAAGCGCATAGCTACAGCATCTACAAACTCATAAGAAACTTCTACCTCTGGATACTCTTTTTCCATTGCTTGTACAGTTTCTCTCCATAATCTAGAAGATTCTAAAACATTAGCTTTATCTACACAACAAAGTTTTTTAGAACGTGTCATAGCCAATTCAAATCCTTTTTTAGCCAAACGTTGCACTTCTGCTCTTGTATAGGTACAAGTGTCAAAAGCAGTATCTCCATTGTCTTTACGTCCGCGTTCACCAAAATAAATTCCGCCAGTAAGTTCTCTTAAAATAATAAGATCTGTACCTTCTATACGCTCTCTTTTTAAGGGAGATTTATCTATTAAAGAAGGAAATGTAAATGTTGGTCTAACATTAGCAAACAAACCTAATTTTTGTCTCATTTTAAGTAAACCTTGTTCTGGTCTTACTTTAGCAGATGGGTCATTATCAAACCTAGGGTGACCAATTGCTCCAAATAAAACAGCATCTGCAGCTTCACAAATAGCGTGTGTTTCATCTGGGTAAGGTTCTCCAACAGCATCAATAGCTGCAGCACCAGTTAAAGCTGGTGTCCAGTTAATTTCATGATTAAACTTTTTTGCAATAGCATTAGATACTTTTACTGCTTGGTCTATTACTTCCGGACCAATACCGTCTCCTGCTAATAGTGCTATATTTAATTTCATAGGTATGTTTTTTCTCTTTAATTATTTTTTAATTCTGCTAAATTATATTTAGCATTTTTTCTGTTGCTTTTATTGCCGATACAGTTTGGTCAGAGTCTAGTCCACGAGTTTTAAATTCGTTTTCTCCGTTTTGCCATGTTATAATGGTTTCACAAAGTGCGTCAGAATTACTGCCAGGCGGTATACGCACAGCATAATCTATTAATTTAGGAAGCTTAATATTTTTAGCTTTAAAAATTTTGGTAATAGCATTCATAAAAGCATCATATTGTCCGTCACCCTGCGCGTTTTCTTCAAACAATTCATTTTCAATTTCTACGGCAACCGTTGTGCTTGGTTTTAAGCCTTTAGAATGGGTAAGCACATAGCTTTTTACAATGACTTTATCTTGGTAACTATCACTATCAAGAACATCAGAAATTATATAAGGTAAATCCTCTTTAGTAACTTTTTCCTTTTTATCACCCAACTCAATAATTCGTTGTGTAACTTTTCCTAAATCATCATCATTTAGTGTTAGTCCTAGCTCTTGTAAGTTTTTTAAAATATTAGCTTTGCCAGATGTTTTTCCTAAAGCATATTGTCTTTTTCTACCAAAACGTTCAGGAAGTAAATCATTAAAATAAAGATTCTTTTTGCTGTCTCCGTCTGCATGAATACCTGCTGTTTGTGTAAAAACATTTTCACCAACAATAGGTTTGTTTGCTGGTATTCCAAAACCAGTAAATGTAGATACCAGTCTGCTTACCTTGTATAATGATGTTTCTTTTAAATCAATTTCTACATTGGGTAAAAAATCATTAATTACCGCAACAACACTGGCCATTGGTGCATTACCAGCACGTTCTCCCATACCATTAATGGTTAGGTGTAAACCGTGACAACCAGCTTTAATAGCCTCCATTACGTTAGCAACACTTAAATCATAATCATTATGACCGTGAAAATCAAAATGAAGGTTTGGGTATTTTTTTACCAGTTCTGAGATGTACGTAAATGTTTCAGTGTGTGTTAGTACACCTAATGTGTCTGGTAATAAAACTCTTTTTATAGGTTGATGAGATAAAAAATCTAAAAACTGATACACATATGCTTTAGAATTTCGCATACCGTTGCTCCAATCTTCTAAATATACATTTGTTTCTATTTGATGATTTTGAGCAAGCAGAATAGTTTCTTTAATTTCTTTAAAGTGCTGTTCTGGTGTTTTTTTTAACTGATGTGTTAAATGATTTAAAGATCCTTTGGTTAATAAGTTTTGCACTTTAGCACCTGCATCTTGCATCCATTTAATAGATACACCTTTATCTACAAAAGTTAAAACCTCTACATTGTTAATGTAGTTGTGTGCAGTTGCCCAACTTGTAATTTGTTGTACAGCTTGCAGTTCACCATCAGACACACGTGCAGATGCAACTTCAATCCTATCAACCTTTAACTCTTCTAATAATAATTTAGCAAGAGTTAATTTTTCAGAAACAGAAAAGGACACTCCAGAGGTTTGTTCACCATCACGGAGTGTGGTATCCATTATTTCAATCTTTCTTTTCATTATAGTATTGGCGGGTTATTCTGGTACGTATTAAATTACAAAGGAGTATTTTCAGCAAAAGCCGTAATTTCTTCTTTCATATTTAACAGGTAGTCAATATCATCAAAACCATTAAGCATATTTTCTTTTTTATACGCATTAATGTCAAAAGATTCTTTGTCGCCAGTATTAACAATAGTAATTGTTTGTTCTTGTAAATTTACCTCTACTTGTGAGTCAGCGTCTTTTTCTGTTTCTGCAAATATTTTTTCTAAAAATTCAGGAGAAACCTGTACAGGTAATACACCAACGTTTAAACAGTTGTTTCTAAAAATATCTGCAAAAAAACTAGATACTACACATCTAAAACCATAGTCATATACAGCCCAAGCTGCGTGCTCACGAGAAGAACCAGAACCAAAGTTTTTACCACCAACTAGTATTTTACCAGAGTATTTATCTTGGTTTAAAACAAAATCTTTTTTAGGAGAATTGTCTGCATTGTAGCGCCAATCTCTAAATAAATTATCTCCAAAACCTTTACGTTCTGTAGCTTTTAAAAAACGTGCTGGTATAATTTGGTCTGTATCTACGTTTTCTATTGGTAGCGGAACTACACTACTTTTTAAGATGTTAAATTTATCGTATGCCATTTTAATTTACTTTTTGCCTCTAGTTTTTGGCTAGTGGTATATTTTGATTATTAATTTTTATGTAGCATTTAACCAAGGTTAATTGCTAGCAACTAACAGCTATTTTATAGCAATTCTCTAGGGTCTGTAACTTTACCGGTTACTGCAGCTGCGGCAGCTACAAGCGGAGAAGCTAATAGTGTTCTAGATCCAGGACCTTGCCTACCTTCAAAATTTCTGTTAGATGTACTTACTGCATATTTACCAGCTGGTACTTTATCATCATTCATAGCTAAACACGCAGAACAACCAGGTTCTCTTAACTCAAAACCAGCAGCTGTTAAAATATCTAATAAACCTTCTTCTTTAATAGCTGCTTCTACTTTATGCGAGCCCGGCACCAACCACGCAGTTACATTTGGCGCTTTTTGCTTGCCTTTTACAATTTCTGTAAAAGCTCTAAAATCTTCAATTCTTCCGTTAGTACAGCTTCCTAAAAACACAAAGTCAATTGGCTTACCAATCATAGAATCTCCTTCATTAAAAGCCATATATTGTAAAGACTTTTTATAGGTAGATACACCACCCTCTAAACTCTCTGCAGTTGGTATATCTTTGCCAATACCCATTCCCATACCAGGATTAGTACCATAGGTAATCATAGGTTCTATATCTGCTCCTTTAAAAGTAAGTTCTTTATCAAATGTAGCGTCTTCTTCTGTGTACAAAGTATCCCAGTATGCTTTTGCTTTATCCCAAGCAGCACCAGTTGGTGTAAACTCTCTTCCTTTAACGTATTCTAATGTTTTTTCGTCAGGAGCAATCATACCTCCACGGGCACCCATTTCTATACTAAGGTTACAAACCGTCATACGGCCTTCCATAGTCATATTTTTAAATACATCACCTGCGTATTCTACAAAGTAACCTGTTGCACCAGAAGTGGTAAGCTGTGATATAATGTATAAAGCAACATCTTTAGGTGTAACCCCTTTGTTTAAGTCGCCTACAACATTAATACGCATACTTTTTGGTTTAGGTTGCATAATACATTGTGTAGCTAAAACCATTTCTACCTCAGATGTACCAATACCAAATGCAATTGCGCCAAAGGCACCGTGAGTAGAGGTGTGCGAGTCTCCACAAACAATAGTGGCTCCTGGTTGTGTAATACCATACTCAGGACCAACAACGTGTACAATACCGTTTTTTTCATGACCTAATCCCCAGTAACTAATACCGTGAGCTTTAGAGTTTTCTTCTAATGCTTTTAATTGGTTAGCAGATAAAGGATCTTTAACCGGTAAGTGCTGATTAATAGTTGGTGTGTTATGGTCTGCAGTAGCAAATGTTTTTTCTGGGTGTTTTACACCAATATTTCTACTTTTTAAACCTAAAAATGCAACCGGACTAGTAACTTCATGTACCATATGGCGATCTATAAAAAGAACATCTGGTCCGTTTTCTATTTTTTTTACTACGTGGGAGTCCCACACCTTGTCAAACAGTGTTTTCATGTATTATTTATTTTCATCTTGGTTTAGCAAAAGAATAGGTATTTCTACACTAATCTTGTTTTACAATCTATGTAAAACCTCTAACTCTCAAAAATAAAGAATACTATAAATTAACTGTTAAAAGATAGTTTTAAATTACGATGTTCAACTTATGTAGGTCCATATGTTTTTATGCTTTACAAGTTGTGCGTAAGCTTGTGAAACCACGTTATTATTGGGGTGGCTAAGACTAGGGTCTTCTTTTAAAATTTTAATAGCATAATGCCTAGCCGTTTGTAAAATGTCGTTGTCTTTTACAATATCTGCTATTTTAAGATTTAAAACTCCACTTTGTTGTGTGCCCATAATATCTCCAGGACCACGTAGTTTTAAATCTACTTCTGCAATTTCAAAACCATCATTGGTACGTACCATAGTTTCTAGTCTTGTTTTTGCGTCTTCAGATAATTTGTGACCAGTCATTAAAATACAATAACTTTGGTCTGCACCTCTACCAACTCTGCCACGCAATTGGTGTAATTGAGATAAGCCAAAACGCTCTGCGCTTTCTATAATCATTACAGATGCATTAGGTACATTTACACCAACCTCTATAACAGTAGTGGCAACCATAATTTGAGTTTCTCCTTTAATAAAGCGTTGCATTTCAAACTCTTTATCATCTGGTTTCATTTGCCCGTGTACAATAGATATTTGGTATTTTGGAGCCGGAAAATCTCTAGCAATACTCTCATAACCATCCATTAAATCTTTATAATCTAAAGCTTCAGATTCTTTTATTAATGGATATACTACATACACTTGTCTTCCTATATTTATTTCATCTTTTAAAAATCTAAAAACTTTTAAACGGTTTGCATCAAACCTATGCACAGTTTTTATTGGTTTACGTCCTGGTGGTAGTTCATCTATTACAGAAATATCTAAATCACCATACAAACTCATAGCTAATGTTCTAGGGATTGGTGTGGCCGTCATTACCAAAATATGAGGAGGCATTGTGTTTTTACGCCATAATTTTGCTCGTTGTGCTACTCCAAATCTATGTTGCTCATCTATAATAGCTAACCCTAAATTTTTGTATTGTACCTTGTCTTCTAAGAGTGCGTGTGTGCCAATTAAAATGTGTAACTCGCCACTCTCTAGTTCTTCATGTATAATTCTTCGGGCAGATTTTTTTACAGAACCTGTTAGTAATGATACTTTAATGTTTAAGCCTTGTAATAATTCTGTTATTCCGTTGTAATGCTGTGTAGCTAAAATTTCTGTAGGAGCCATTAAACAAGCCTGAAAACCGTTGTCTAAAGCCAATAACATTGTCATTAATGCCACAATGGTTTTACCAGAGCCAACGTCTCCTTGTAAAAGCCTATTCATTTGTGCGTTACTACCTAAGTCTGCCCTAATTTCTTTAACTACGCGTTTTTGAGCATTGGTAAGCTCAAAAGGTAAATAATTATTATAAAAGTCACTAAAATAGGTGCCAACAGCGTTAAAAGGAAAGCCCTTAATTTTGTTTTTACGCACCATTTTTTTAGCAATAAGTTGTAATTGTATATAAAACAATTCTTCAAACTTTAGCCTAAATTGTGCTTTTGCTAAATCTTGCTGACTTTTAGGAAAATGTATGTTTAGTAGCGCATCACTCTTGCCTATTAACTTTAACTCTTTTAGTAAATAAACAGGTAATGTTTCTGCAAATTGAGCTTTAGTATCTATAAATAACTGCTGTAAAAGTTTACTTGTTACTTTATTTGTAATGCCTTTGTTAGTTAGTTTTTCTGAAGAAGGGTATATAGGCTGCATACTAACCTTTAAACCGTTTTTATGGTCTTCTAATAATTCCATTTCTGGGTGAGGCATAGAAAATGTACCATTAAACCAATTTGTTTTGCCATAAATTACATAAGGCACATTTAGTTTAATATTTTCTTTAATCCATTTTTGGCCTCTAAACCAAACTAGTTCCATTTTACCTGTATCATCTACAAAAGTGGCAACTAGTCTTTTTCCTCTTTTTTGACCAACTTCTTTTAAGTGTATTATTTTTCCAATTACTTGTACTTCTGCACTGTTGCGTTGCAATTGGCTAATTTTGTAATATTGGGTTTTATCTAAATACCTGTTAGGGAAAAGATTAAGTAAATCCTGATAGGTATACACGCCCAGCTCACTCTGTAAGGTTTGAGCTCTACTTGGCCCAACACCTTTTAGATATGCAATAGGAGTTTGTAAATAATTAGGATTCATACGACTAAAATAAACCGAATCTGAACAACCACAAAAGATGAAAATGCTTATTTTGGTTGAAAATTAAAATGATGATTTTTTTTAGATACCTTACGCTGTTTTTAATTTGCACGCAATGCGTTGTTTTACAGGCACAAGAACAACCTAAAGTAGACTTTTTAACCGCAAATGTAGATGTTAAGCCAAATGAGCAGGCTAAAAAAATTAATGGTACTGTTACCTATGCTTTTAATGTATTAGCAACTGTAGACTCCGTTTTTTTAGATGCAAAAAAAATGAATTTCACAACAGTTTTACTTAACAATAAGCGTGTAAAATATAAGGTAGATGAAAATAGAATTACCATTTATAAAAAGCTAAAAAAGGGTAAAAAATATAATTTAAAACTTACTTACCAAGCACAACCAAAACAGACACTGTATTTTGTAGGTTGGAATAAAAAAGATGATAAAAACAATCAAATTTGGACACAAGGTCAAGGTAAATATACAAGCCATTGGCTGCCAAGTTTTGATGATATGAATGAGAAAGTTATTTTTAACTTAACTATTACTTTTAATGAAAATTACCAAGTTATAGCTAATGGTAAGTTAAAAACAACTAATGTAAAGGATAACTTAAAGGAATGGGAATTTAGGATGAAAAATCCAATGTCTAGTTATTTGTTAGCCTTTGCAATTGGTAAATACGCTGTTAATAAACAATTTTCTGCTTCTGGCGTGCCTTTAGAGTTGTATTACTACCCAAAAGATTCAGCAAAAGTAGAAACCACATATAAATACAGTAAAGCTATTTTTAATTTTTTAGAAGAAGAAATTGGTGTTGCATACCCTTGGCAAGTATATAAACAAATACCTGTACGCGATTTTTTATATGCTGGTATGGAAAATACAACAACTACTATTTTTTCTGATGCTTATGTGGTAGATTCTGTGGCGTATAATGATACCAATTATGTAAATGTAAATGCTCATGAGCTTGCTCATCAATGGTTTGGAGATTTGGTTACAGAAGTAGATAGCAAAAATCACTGGTTACATGAAGGTTTTGCTACTTATTACTCCTATTTAGCAGAGAAAGAGGTGTTAGGAGAAGAACATTTTAATTGGAAACTATTTTCTACAGCTTTACAACTAGATAAGTTTAGTCAAAAAAATAAAGGAGAGTCTTTGCTAAACCCAAAAGCGAGTAGTTTAACCTTTTATGAAAAAGGTGCTTGGGCATTACACGCATTAGTAGATTTAGTTGGTAAAAATGCTTTTAAAGAGGGAGTAAAAAACTATTTAGAAAAGTATAGATACAAAAATGTTACTGTTTCAGATTTTTTATCAAGTATAGAAGCGGCAAGTGGTATTAATTTAAAAGACTATAAGTCTACCTGGTTAACAGCAAAAGATTTTCCTACAAGCAAGGCTAAAAATATTTTAAAAAGGTCATCATCATCTATAGCAACATTTTATAAATTACAGAAGGAACTAACGGTTAGTAATAAAAAAAATAGTATAATAATAGATAGGTATTGGGATAAAGCTACATCAACCCAACTAAAAAAATATATTGTAGAGTTTTATTCTAAGTCGTTATCTAAAACAGTTAAAAAACATATATTAACATCTAATGATGTAACGTTAAGGCAAACATTGCTATTAAATACACAAAAATTAATAGGAGAGGATATTGCTTATTTTGAATCTTTTTTAATGGATAAAAGTTATACTACTGTAGAAAATGCACTGTATAAGCTTTGGATTTACAACCCAGAAAAACGTGTTACATATTTAAATAAAACTAAAGGTATTATAGGTTTTTCTAGCAAAAATGTGAGGCAATTATGGCTTGCATTGGCAATTATGACTAAAGAATATAATGTAGATTTAAAAAATGAATATTTAAAAGAACTAAGGGGCTACACTAGTGAAGCAGAACATTTTGAAACCAGACAATTGGCTTTTTCTTATTTAAACGATTTATTTTATTTAGATAAAACTAATTTAGTAGATTTAATACATGCAACAAACCATCCTGTGTGGCAATTTAAAAGTTTTGCTAGAGGTTTAGTTAATGATATTTTAGAAAAAAAAGAATACAGAAAAATGTTTTTAGAGCTAGAGCCACAAGTTTCTAAAGAAGATTTTAAATATATAAAAAGTAAGTTGTAAGTATGCGTGCAATGGTAATTTCTGGAGGAGGTAGTAAAGGCGCTTTTGCAGGAGGTGTTGCACAGTATTTAATACAAGATGCCAAGCATACATACAATATGTTTATAGGAACCTCTACAGGTAGCTTGTTAATTTCTCATTTAGCTTTACAAGAAATTGAAAAAATTAAACAAATTTATACTTCTGTAAATGAAGATGATATTTTTAGTTTATGTCCGTATACTAAAACAAAAAAACAAGGTGTAGAAACTATAGGTATTAATCACTTTAGTGTATTAAAAAACTTATTACGTGGCAGCAAAACTTTTGGCGAGAGTTATAACCTTTTAAAGTTGATAAAAAAATCTATTACAGAGCAAGAGTTTCATCAACTAAAAAAAAATAATACAGAAATTGTAGTTACTGTAGCCAATTTGTCTTTAAATAAAGTAGAGTATAAATCTATTAAAAATTGTACATATAATGAGTTTTGTGAATGGGTTTGGATTTCTTGTAATTACACTCCGTTTATGAGTTTGGTTAAAAAAAATGGATGTGAGTATGCAGATGGTGGTTTGGGTAGTATGGTACCAATTGAAGAAGCTATTAAAAGAGGAGCCACAATTGTAGATGCTATTATATTACAAACAGAAACTAATTTATTTAATAGAATGCCTTCTAAAAATGCGTTTTCATTGTTAACAAATATGTTTGCTTTTATGGCAGACAGAATTGAGCAACAAAACATACGTATAGGTAAGTTTGTAGCTAACCATAATAATGCAATTATTAACTTTTATTACACTCCAACAATTTTAACTACAAATTCTCTTATTTTTGAAGAGGAAAAAATGACGACTTGGTGGAAAAGTGGTTATGATTTTGCAAAAAATAAGAATACAGAAACCAACCTTATAGATATAGAATGAGAGCATTAGTAATAAGTGGCGGCGGTAGTAAAGGTGCATTTGCCGGTGGAGTAGCTCAGTATTTAATGGAAATTGAACACAGAGATTATGATATTCTTGTAGGTACATCTACAGGCAGTTTATTAATTTCTCATTTGGCATTAAACAATGTAGGGTTGTTGTATGATTTGTACACCAATGTAAACCAGCGTAAAATTTTTAGCTTAAACCCGTTTGTAGTTAAGCGTAAAGGAGAAAGAGAGTTTGTTTCTATTAACTACTTTAATGTTTTATTGCAGTTTATAAAACGTAAAAGAACCTTTGGAGAAAGTAAATCTTTACGATCTACAATTAAAAAGAATTTTACAATATCTGATTTTAGACAAATAAAAGAGAATACAGCTAAAGACGTTGTTGTAACAGTATCTAATTTATCAAAAAATAGGGTAGAGTATAAGTCTATTAGAGATTTTAGTTATGAAGAGTTTTGTGATTGGGTGTGGATTTCTTGTAATTACATACCATTTATGTCTTTAGTAAAAAAAGATGGTTATGAATATGGTGATGGTGGTTTAGGTTGTGTTTTACCTATTAGAGAAGCTATAGAGCGTGGTGCTACAGAGGTAGATGCTATTATTTTAGAATCTGAAAAAATGGAACATAACAAAGTATTGGGGAAGAATCCGTTTTCTTTAATGCTTAGTATTTATGGTTTTGTTTTAGATCAAATAGAATACCATGATATATCTGAAGGTGTAATTTATGCCAAACACAAAGGTGTTAAGTTAAATTTGTATTATACACCAACTAAACTAACAGAAAACTCTTTAGTATTTAATAAAAAACTAATGGCTCAATGGTGGGAGCAAGGTTTTAGTTATGCAGAAAAGAAAGCTGCAAAATTAAAAGTTAGCATTCCTATGTCTAAATAATATACAATAGTTGATATAAAAAAAAGACCGCTTTTAAAAGCAGTCTTTAGTATAAGTTATAACGGATGTAAGTTTACCAAAGTTCACTAATTTCCTTTTTAATGTAGCTTAATGCTGTAGCAGATGGTGATGCCTTATCCATTGTATCATTTAAAATATCTTCACGTAATTTATCTGCAGAATCTGCTTCACTCATAGCGGCTTTGCGTATGGTTTGTATTGTAGCGCTTTTAGCCGTTTTAATAATATTCCAGCTTTCATCAGACAAATATATTTGTTGAGACAAGTTGTGGTCAAACTCTTTTTCAATATTCTTTATTAATAAAGTTTCATATGCATTTTTATCATTACCCACAGGAGCAACACGTACTACTAAACTAGGTATAGATATACGCTCTAAAAATAAAGCCATACGCTCATAAGCTTGTAATCTGGTAGGTATGGTATTTTTTTGAGAATCTTTATGTAATAAAAAACGTCTTCTGCCTTCCTCATTTTTAGTATGCATTTTAAAAAAATAAAAAGCTACCATACCAGTTACTACACTAGGCAATAAATAGGCAAACATTTGTAATATAATTTCTGTTGTCATTGCGGGTTATATTTTAAGTTTGATTACGGTTGTAAAACGCACAATTTGCACAAAAATTATATGAATATTATATATCAACAAACATCACATTAGTTAATGCTTTTCATATGCTCTCTAACGCGTAAATAAAAGTTAGCATAATCTGTATGTATTTTAAACAAAACAGTATTGTTATTCTGCGTAGTACTTTCTAAGCTAATACGCTCTGTAACAACATTAAACTTGCTAACTAGGCTATTTTGTAATGCAGATAAGCTAGAGCTTGTACTAGTTATAGTTAGTTTAGAGTCTATATTTAACTCTAGTATTTTAGATATTTTTTCAAGAAAAGCTTCTCCTGTAGCGCTTACTTTTGTTTTTGATGCATCTAATATATTTTGCTCTGTTTCGGTAATTACAACTTCACCATTGGTTACTGCAATTTTAGTATTTTCACCTAAAGACTGTTTAGCGTTTGTTAATATAACAATAGCAGTAGAATCGTTTTTACTAAAAGAGTCTTCAATAATAGAAAGTTGAGATTCCTTAGCCTTTAAAGCTTCTAAAGTTCTTGCCATATTTTTAGAATTTTGACTAGATACTTGCGTAAAGTTTTTAAGATTAGTTAATAAGGATTTATTTGCATTTTGTAACTCTGTAGCTTGGTTTTTATATAAGTCTGCTTCTGCAACACTTACTTTTGCTACTTTATTAGCTTCTGCTAAGGCAATGTTGGTTTGTGAAATACTATCTTTTAGTGTCTGTATTTGAGCAATTAAGTCGCTCTTTTTTTGAGCAAAAGATACTATTGTAAAACATAAAAGTAGTAGGGTAGATAGGGTATTTTTTTTCATAAAATTTATAAGATTTAAGTGACAAATTTAAACATTTAATTTAGCTTACAAATTAATTTTAATAAGTTGTGTTTTTAATAAATAATGGTATAGTTTCCTAATAATAACGTAAAGATGTGTGGTAATAATGACTGGCATATTGTTTTTTAATATCTTGCACACCAAAAATTAATTACTGTTGCATATGTCATATACTACCTGTGTAGTAATACCTTGTTATAATGAAGTTAAAGAACTTAAAAATAGAGTTTATGATGGCTTTTTAAAAGAAGATACAGATACGCTTATTTGTTTTGTAGATGATGGCTCTACAGACGGTACATATACAGAACTAAAAAGTTTAGAAAAACAGTATCCAACCAAGGTTGTAGTTTATAAAAACCCCAATAATGTTGGTAAAGCAGAATCTGTTAGAAACGGAGTAAATTTTGCTTGTGAAAATTATGAAATAAAACTTGTGGGTTATTTAGATGCCGATTTGGCAACTTCATTAGAAGAGTTTTCTTTTTTAACCACTTATATAGACAATACTATTTCTTTTGTTTTTGGCTCTAGAATAATGAAGCTTGGCTCTACAATAGAGCGCAAGGCATCTCGTTTTTTTATTGGTAGGTTTATAGCTACAGTAATTTCTACAATTTTAGATTTAAAAGTTTACGATACACAATGCGGCTGTAAAATATTTAAAAAAGATTTGGCTTTAGAAGTTTTTAATAAACCATTTGTTTCTCGTTGGCTTTTTGATGTAGAAATATTTAATAGAATTGTAGTATTTTACGGTAAAGAAAAAGCTCTAACAAAAATGTTAGAAGTCCCCTTAAAGCGTTGGGTAGATCAAGGAGATTCTAAAGTAAAAACATCTTACTTTTTTCAGCTTTGGTTAGATTTATATAAAATTAATAAAATTTGCAAAAAGGGATTAAAACACAATAATAGTATATAAAATGACAGATAAGAAAACTACAGTAAATTATATGTTGATAGCAGTTTTGTCTATCGTTGTCTTCAGGTTTATTATTACAGGAGCAATACCTTTGTTAGATAAAACAGAGGCTCGTTATGCAGAAATATCTAGACTAATGCAAGAAACGGGAGAGTGGGTTGTACTACAAATAGATTATAACGAACCTTTTTGGGCTAAACCACCGCTATCTACTTGGATGTCTGCAATGAGTTTTGAGCTTTTTGGAGTAAATGAGTTAACAGCAAGGCTGCCATCATTTTTGCTAGGTGTTGCAATGCTTTTTATACTAGGTTACTTTGTTAAAAAAACAAAAGTATCTCCGTTAGTGCCAGCTTTAGTTTTAGTTACTACACCAGAGTTTTTAATTCATATGGGAGTGGTTTCTACAGATTCTGCTTTGTGTTTTAGTGTAATGTTAATTATGCTATCATTCTGGAAAAGTATTACATCAGACAAAAAAACAATTTGGAATTACCTCTTTTTTGTTGGCTTAGGTTTAGGTTTTTTAGCCAAAGGACCATTGGTGTTAGTTTTAACGGGAGCTCCAGTGTTTTTTTGGTTGTTGTTAGACCGTAAAACGTTTTTCTCTAACTTAGCTAAATTGCCTTGGATAGTTGGTTTGCTAATTACTGTAGTTATTGCGTTACCTTGGTATTTATTAACAGAACAAAGATCACCAGGTTTTATAGATTATTTTATTGTTGGTGAGCATTTTAATAGGTTTTTAAAGCCAGGATGGAGCGGAGATTTATATGGTCAGCCAAAAACACAGCCATTAGGTTTAATTTGGGTATTTATGTTGTCTTTTTGTTTGCCTTGGTTTTATATAGTATTGGCAAAAATAGTAAAGCTTAAAAAGCGCATTTTAGATGATAAGTATGTAGCGTTTTTATTGTTTTGGTTGTTTTGGACACCAATTTTCTTTACCATATCTAAAAATATTTTACATACCTACATTTTGCCTTCTACAGTACCAATGGCACTTTTAATTGCACATTGGTGGCCAGAATACAAGCATAAAAAGAAGGCACTAATTGCCTGTTCTATATTTCCTATTTTAGTTTTTATAGCAGGTGCAGGACTTTTGGTTACTGACCAATGGAAAGTATATATGAACTCTGATAAATTACTAGTAGCTAAATCTGAAGAATTAAAAATTGATAAAAACCCTCCTATTTTGTACCTTGATTCTAAAACATACTCTAGTCAGTTTTACAATAAGGGTAATGTTATAGACACTAGAGATGAACCTGCTAAAATAGATTCTATTTTAGAGGCTTATGATAAACTTTATATTTTATCGGATAAAAGAGAGTTTTACCTTTTACCTAAAAAGTACGTAAGTAAATTACAGGTAATAGATACAACAAAAAAAGCACGTCTTTATTTGTACAATAAATAAGCGCTTTTGCCATTATAATTTTAAAAAAAACGAGCCTATTTTTTAGGCTCGTTTTTCATATATTCTTTTCCGCCTAAGTGTGCACAATCATATAGTTCTTGCATGCCATTAAAAGGAACTTTTGCTTTGTTGTAACCATAGGTAAAAGCTAAACTTCTATTTAGTTCATTATCGTCTAGGTTTACTTGTATATCATCCATAGTATATTGGCAAGGATGCTCATAACCAGAGGCGTGTGTAATTTCTATTAACTCTTTTCTAAAACTTTTAAAATATTGAGCCAAACGATCTGACTTAAGAGGAACATTTATGCCTCTTTGCAACCACTGATTTTGTGTAGCTATACCAGCCGGACACGTGTTTGTATGGCAAGATTGTGCTTGTATACACCCAATACTCATCATTGCTTCACGTGCAACATTTATACAATCTACTCCCATTGCAAATGCCATTGCAGCTTTTGCAGGGAAACCTAATTTACCGCTACCAATAAACACAATTCTGTCTGTTAGTTTTTTCTCTAAAAACAATTTGTATAAGCTAGAGAAACCATAAACCCACGGTAAAGAAACGTGGTCTGCAAAACTTGGCGGAGCAGCACCAGTACCACCTTCACCACCATCTACAGTAATAAAATCTGGTCCTTTACCTGTTTTTAACATAATATCTGCTAGCTCTTCCCACTGATCTAATTTTCCAATAGCTCCTTTAATACCTACGGGTAAACCTGTTTTTTCTGCTATTTCTTCAATTAAATTTACCAATTCTTGTACAGAACTAAAGGCTTTGTGTGTAGCTGGTGACAAAACATCTTTTCCTATTTCTACACCACGTATTTCTGCTAACTCTGCAGTAATTTTAGCTCCAGGTAAAACACCACCTTTTCCTGGTTTAGCTCCTTGAGATAATTTTATTTCAATGGCTTTAATACAAGGGTTGTTTTCTACTAAATTGGTTAGCTTATCCATAGATAAATTTCCGTCTTCAGATCTTACTCCAAAGTAGCCAGTTCCAAAATGAAAAATTACATCTCCTCCTTGTTTATGGTAAGGAGATAAACCACCTTCACCAGTATTATGGTAAGCGCCACTTTTTAACACACCTTTGTTCATAGCTTCTACAGCAGCAGCAGATAAAGAACCAAAGCTCATTGCAGATACATTTATTGCAGATGCAGGTCTAAAAGGTTTTTTACGTTTATTGTATGCACCTATAACTTTAGCGCAAGGTAAAAAGGTTTTGTCTTTAGCGTTAGGATGATTTTCATCAATTTTATAAGCCATCATTTGGTTTTTAACAAAAATATGCTGGTGTGCATATACATCTCTGTCTGTACCAAAGCCTTCGTAATTATTTTCGCTTTTTGCAGAAGCATAAATCCACCCGCGCTCTATGCGGTTAAAAGGTAATTCTTCTCTGTTGTTAGCAACAAAATATTGTCTCATTTCTGGACCAATACTTTCTAACATATACCTTATATGCCCAACAATGGGAAAGTTGTGAGAAATAGTATGTTTTTTCTGAAAAAAAATATCTCGTATAGCAACTAAAGCTAATACTATTAATACCCATATCCACCATGAGATACTAGATATAAAACTTAAAAAAGAATCCATTTAATTATGTATTTGTTAACTAAAGCCAAACTTATTATAAGTTTGGCTTTGTAATTATGCTACAAAAATAACCAAATCTGTGGTCATTTATTGTTAGGTTTAACGTTATTTATTTAAATAATCTAGACTCATTTCTGTTAGTGTTTTAACACCTAAAAGCATTCCGTTATCATCTATTTTAAAGTCTGGCGTATGGTGTGGGTAAGCTTCTTTGTTTCCAGGAGTCATTCCGCCTAAAAAGAAATAGAAACCAGGGACTAGTTCTTGAAAATATGAAAAATCTTCGCCGCCAGTAGTAGCTTTAGTTAACTGCACATTTTTATTACCCGCAACTCGTTGCATTGTTGGTAACATTTGGTTTACCAAGGCAATATCATTATACGTAATAGAGGTCTGACTTTCTACACTAAATGTTGCACTACCACCATAAGCTTTAGCAATAGTTTCTGTCATTTCTTTCATTCTACGTAAAATAAGCTCTCGCATATCCGGATTTAATGTTCTTACAGTGCCAATAAGTTCGGCACTTTCTGGAATAATGTTAAAACGAACACCACTTGTAATTTTACCAACAGTAATAACTGCAGCTTCTTCAGTTAGTTTAGATTCTCTACTAATTATGGTTTGCAAGCCGTCTATAATTTTAGCAGAAATTACTATAGGATCTACACCAGACCAAGGTTGTGAACCGTGCGTTTGTTTACCTTTTACGTTAATAACAAAACGCTCTACTGCAGCCATTATACCCTCTGTTTTGTATTTAATAACACCTACTGGTGTACCAGAATTAATGTGTAATCCAAAAATAGCATCTACTTTAGGGTTTTCCATAACACCTTCTTTTATCATTAAAGCAGCACCACCTTCTTCTCCTGGAGGTGCACCTTCTTCCGCAGGTTGAAAAATAAACTTAACAGTACCGTTTATTTTGTCTTTATTTTTAGCTAAAATCTCTGCAACACCCATTAAAATTGCAGTATGTGTATCATGGCCACAAGCGTGCATAACACCAGTTTCTACGCCTAAAAATGTATCTGTAACGTTAGATTTAAATGGTAAATTATTGCGTTCAGTAACAGGTAAAGCATCTATATCTGCCCTTAAAGCAATTACTTTACCTGGTTTTTTACCTTTTAAAATACCTACAACACCAGTTATAGCAACCTTAGTTTGTACTTCTATACCTAATGATTTTAAATGAGCAGCAATTTTTTCTGCAGTTTTAAACTCTCTGTTAGATAATTCAGGATTTTGGTGAAAATGATGCCTCCATTCTATAACTTTTTTTTCTATGTTTTTGTAATCGTTCTCTAACTTATAATTTTGTGCTTGTAGGGCAGAACCGCAAAGCAAGAGTGTTAAAATAAATTTGTTTTTAGTTTTCATATTTATATAATTAGTCAGTTATTTTGGTTTTTTTATTAATCTTAAAAATTAGATTTCCATTCTCATATTTACTAAGTGTTTTTTAAATCCGGCTTTTTCATAAGCCCGTAAGGCAGCAGTATTTTCGCTGTAGACATCTAACCTAACTTCTGTAGTATTCTGTTCTTTTATCCATTTAAATAAAAAATCTATAATATTTTTATTTATTCCTTTTCCTCGGTATTTAGGGTCTATATACATAAAACCTAAATAGGCGTAATTGTTGTGTTTTAAATGTTTTTTAGCTTGTTTAATTGTTGCGTACGCAGAGCCAATTAATGTATTGTTTAGTGTTGCAACAGCTACAAGTGTGTTTGTATCTTCTAATAAATTTTTAATACTGTAATAAGAAATTGGATCTGGTTTTAGAGTTTTATCAAAAGGACGCTCGGCAGAAATAATGCCTTGCTCAAAAGATTTTAAAGTTTGTAAATCTTTTAATTCTGCTGCTCTAATTTTAATTTCTTTCAATATTTTTATGGTTTAAATTGTAGTATTCTCTAAAGATATTTAAAATTAAACTGCTATTAAATTTTATTGTTTATAATTATTAAAACTACTTGTTTTATCTGGAGTTAATTATGGTTAAATTTACACTTCTCTAAATTATATAAGAAAAAACAATTGGAAGAATTTATTGCCCAACTTAACGAGGCTCAAAAAGCACCTGTTTTACACACAAAAGGACCATTAATGGTAATTGCCGGAGCTGGTTCTGGTAAAACAAGAGTGTTAACATACCGTATAGCATATTTAATACAGCAGGGTGTAGACCCGTACAATATTTTATCACTTACGTTTACCAATAAGGCAGCAAGAGAAATGAAAGTACGTATTGCAGATATTGCTGGTAGTGCAGAGACAAAGAGTTTATGGATGGGAACTTTTCACTCTATATTTGCTAAATTATTGCGTTATGAGGCAGACAAGTTAGGTTATCCAAATAATTTTACTATTTACGATACTCAAGATTCTCAGCGTTTAATTGCATCTATTATTAAAGAAATGCAATTAGATAAGGATATATATAAGTACAAGCAAATACAAAACAGAATATCATCTTACAAAAATAGTTTAATTACTGTAAAGGCATATTTTAATAATCCAGATTTAATGGAGGCAGATGCAATGGCAAAACGCCCACGTACTGGTGAAATTTATAAAAATTATGTAGAGAGATGTTTTAAGGCAGGAGCAATGGATTTTGATGATTTATTATTAAAAACCAATGAGCTTTTAAACGTTTTTCCAGAAGTGCTTCAAAAGTACCAAAATAGGTTTCAGTATATAATGGTAGATGAGTACCAAGATACCAACCACTCACAATACTTAATAGTTAAGGCTTTATCAGACAAATTTCAGAACATATGTGTGGTAGGTGATGATGCACAGAGTATTTATTCTTTTAGAGGAGCAAACATTAGTAATATTCTAAACTTTCAAAAAGATTATGATAATGTTGCAATGTACAGGTTAGAGCAGAATTACCGTTCTACTGGTAATATTGTAAATGCCGCAAACTCTATCATAGAAAAAAATAAAAATCAGCTTGAAAAAGTTGTATGGACCTCTAATGATGATGGGCCACTGATTAAAGTTCATCGTAGTATTACAGATGCAGAAGAGGGTAGATTTGTTGCCGGTACTATTTTTGAAACTAGAATGAACGAGCAACTGCATAACGGAGAATTTGCAGTGCTTTACCGTACCAACTCCCAATCTAGATCTATTGAAGATGCTTTGCGTAAAAGAGACATACCGTACAGAATATATGGAGGTTTATCTTTTTACCAACGTAAAGAAATTAAAGATGTGTTAGCATATTTAAGGTTAGTAATTAACCCTAAAGATGAAGAGGCATTAAAGCGCGTTATAAATTTTCCGGGTAGGGGAATTGGGCAAGCAACTATAGATAAACTATTAGTTACGGCTAACCATTATGGACGCTCTATGTTTGAAGTTATGGAAAACATAGATAAAATAGAATTAAAAATAAACGCTGGTACCAAACGTAGATTAACAGAATTTGTTAATATGATTAAAGGTTTTCAGATAATGAATAAAGGAGCAGATGCTTTTTCTTTGTCTGAACACGTAGCTAAAAAAACAGGTATTCTTTTAGAGTTTAAAAAAGACGGCACACCAGAAGGTATTGCCAAAATGGAAAACATAGAAGAGCTTTTAAATGGTATAAAGGATTTTGTTGAAGGGCAAATGGAACTTGCTGATGCAACAGGTAATATAGCAGAATTTTTAGAAGATGTAGCACTTGCTACAGATTTAGATAATGATAAAGGTGATGATGACCGTGTTGCGCTTATGACCATACATATGGCAAAAGGGTTAGAGTTTCCGCACGTATTTATTGTTGGTATGGAAGAAGACTTGTTCCCATCTGCAATGAGTATGAACACGCGTACTGAGCTTGAAGAGGAGCGAAGATTATTTTATGTAGCTTTAACCAGAGCAGAAAAACAAGCTTATTTAACATATACAGAAAGTAGATACCGTTGGGGTAAATTAGTAGATGCAGAGCCAAGTAGATTTATAGAGGAGATAGATGAAAAGTATATAGAAAACCTAACTCCGGTAAGTAATTATAAATACAAATCTTTAATAGATAAAAATATTTTTGGTGAAGTAGATAAAAGTAAACTTAGACAAGTTAAACCTGTTTCAGGTATACCACCAAGTGCCCCTAAACCAAATGAAAACCAACTACGTAAGCTACGTAAACTAAAACCAGAACTTGCGCAGCCAATAGCAAATAATGCCAACCTAGATCCTAATTTGGTAGAAGGTGCAGCAGTTAACCATACGAGGTTTGGTAGGGGAGTTATACTTAAAATTGATGGTGTAGGTAACGATAAAAAAGCAGAAATTAAGTTTGATAAAGGTGATATTAAAAAACTTTTACTACGTTTTGCTAAGTTAGAAGTACTGTAAACAGGGATGTAATTTTCCTACTAAATAGTTTTATTTGTGTTATATTTATTACAAATAACCACCAATTTTTTTTAGTATGATATTTTACGGATCTAATTCATCGCAATTAAAGTCTAAGTTAACAAGGCAAATACCTTGTGCTAACTGTAATGAGAGTGCAAAATTTAATGTAGAAGTTTATGGCAAGTACGCCCATTTGTATTGGATACCTATTTTTCCAATAGGTAAAACAGGTGGTGCAGTATGTACCAATTGTAATACTGTTTTTGAGCCAAAGCAAATGGACCATAATTTAAAATTAGAATACCAAAATGTTAAAGACGAAGCTAAAACACCAATAAGACATTTTTCTGCATTATTTATTATTGCTATATTAATTACAGGATTAAGTGTTTCTTCATTTTTAGATGGTAAAAACTCTGAAGAATATATAGCACTCCCTATGGTTAACGATTTGTATGAGTTTAAAACTGAAGCTAATTATTATTCTACAATGAAGATTTCTTCTATATCAGATAGTATATACTTTAAGTTTAATGAATATGAAACCAATAAAAAGTCTGGAATTTCTGAAATTGATATACCAAAAAATTATGAAGAGCAAGAATATGGGTATACAACAAAAGAGTTGCAAGGACTGTTTAAAGACAATATTATTTACGAGGTAAAAAGAAACTAAGTGTATTGTAAGGTTTTTTATAATACTAAGATTTATTTTTATCTGTTATTAAATACATAAAATTATGGCTCAGTTTATTAAAATATACCCAGAGAATCCTAATGCAGATGCAATTAAAAAAGTTGTAGATGTTTTAAAAAAAGGAGGTTTGGTTATATATCCTACAGATACTGTTTACGGTCTAGGTTGTGATATAACCAATACTAAGGCTTTAGAGAAAATAGCACGTATTAAAGGAGTTAAGCTTGCCAAAGCTAATTTTTCATTTATTTGTGCAGACCTTAGCAATTTGTCTGAGTATGTAAAACAAATTGATACAGCTACATTTAAAATTTTAAAAAGAGCATTACCAGGGCCTTATACTTTTATATTGCCTGGTAATAATAATTTACCTAAAGATTTTAAAAAGAAAAAGACTGTAGGTATACGTGTGCCAGATAATTCTATAGCAAATGCAATGGTAGAAGCACTAGGAAACCCAATAGTGTCTACATCTATTAGGGATGAAGATGAGTTGTTAGAATATACTACAGACCCAGAATTAATTTATGAAAAATGGGATAATTTAGTAGACATTGTTATAGATGGTGGTTACGGAGATAATACGGCATCTACGGTGGTAGATTTATCTGATGGCGAACCAGAGATAATAAGAGAAGGTAAAGGAAGTATAGATATATTTTAATTGTAAATAAAATATAAGTTAAGGAATAAAAAAAGCCTCGCATTATGCGAGGCTTTCTTATTATAAATAATAATTAATACTATTTGTTTATTGCAGGATCTTTCATTCCTTCTTCAATCATACTGTAAAACTGATCAATTTTAGGAAGTACTACAATTCTTGTTCTTCTGTTTCTAGCTTTATCTGTAGAAGATACTGGTATGTATTGAGATCTACCTGCAGCCGTCATACGCTTAGGATCTACTCCGTACTCATTTTGTAATATACGAACTACAGCAGTTGCACGCTTAACACTTAAATCCCAGTTGTCTAATAAAACACCTTTTCTGTAAGGTACAGCATCTGTGTGTCCTTCTACCATAAATTCAAAATCTGGCTTGTTATTTACAACTTGTGCAACTTTACCTAATACTTCTTTAGCTCTTGTTGCTACATTGTAGCTACCGCTGCTAAATAATAATTTATCAGATATAGATACAAAAACCACACCTTTTTCTACGCTAATTTCAATATCCTCGTCATCTAAATTACCAAGAACACCTTTTAAACTCTGTACTAATGAAAGGTTTACAGAATCTCTACGTGTAATTGCATCGTTTAATTTACGTATTGTTAAATCTTTTTCTTTTAAACTTTCTAAAGACTTTTCTAAGTTTTCAGCACCTTTCGCAGACAAATCTGTTAGGTTACCCATATTATCTACTAACACTTGGTTGTTGGCTTTAAGAAAATCGTTTTGGTCTTCTAAAGTTCTTAACCTTGCATCTGCAGTAGCTTTTTCTTCTATACAGCTATTAAGCTTAACCGTTGCTGAATTTAATAAATCTTCAGTTTCTTTATTTTTTGCCTCTAACTCCGCATATTTCTTTTGCGATACGCAAGAAGATAATAATATTGTAGCTCCTAAAGCGCCTAAAAAAATCTTTTTCATATTCATATTACTATTAATTGTTATTTGTTTCAAAATTATATAAAATGTTCTATCTAATGGTACTACAATTTAGTTAATCTTTTACTAAATTGTTAAATTCCTTATAACCATTTACGAAATAAGACCACACAACGGATTTAATTAGATAATATTTTTTTGTTCTACTGTTTAACTCTTTCTTTTTTAGTGTTTTAGGTAAATTCCAATAAAAACTAAAATGTGCCTTAACAATTGCTAAACAATGTGTAAATCTCATTTGCGATAAAAATCGTAAACCTGCTATACCATCCAACAATAACCTTGCCATAACTATAAAAAATGCCTTATAAATTGGTATATTTTTTACAATACTGTAAAGTGAATTTCTAAAGTTTAAAAATGTCTTTTTTGGATTCATTTCATTAAGAGTAGACCCGCCTAAATGGTAAACTGTAGAAGCACCAACATACATAATTTTTAGGCCTTTGTTTTGTGCACGCCAACATAAATCTATTTCTTCTTGGTGCGCAAAGTAATCTTCATCAAAACCACCTAAATTAAAAAAAGTAGCTTTACGTATAAATAAGCAGGCACCACTTGCCCAAAATATTGGCAAATTGTCATTGTATTGTCCTTTATCTTCTTCTAATGTGTCAAAAATTCTACCTCTACAAAACGGATAGCCAAAACTGTCTAAAAAACCACCTGCAGCACCGGCATATTCAAAATGAGACTTCTTTTTTAAGTCTAAAATTTTTGGTTGTATTATAGCAGTGTTTTTATTTTCATTAAAATAGTTTTCAATAGGAGTTAACCAGTTAGGTGTAACTTCTACATCTGAATTAAGTAAGCAAAATATATCTTCTTTTACATTTGGTAACGCATCATTATACCCTTTTGCATAACCTCCATTGCTTGTGTTTTGTATAATTTTTACACCAGGAAAATTCTCTTTTACATAGCGTATAGATGTATCTGTAGAAGCATTGTCTGCTACATAAATTTTATGGTTGTTAGAGTGTTTTATAACTAATGGCAAAAAACGTTCTAATAGTTGTACGCCATTCCAGTTTAAAATAACAACAGCAATTTTAGGCATAATGTATATCTTACTTTATCTAAGTTCTTTTACAAATTTAACGGTTAAAATCAGGAATATCACGTAAAAACGTATAATTATCTTCGGTACTATTTGTTTTGCAATAAAAATGATTTAATCCGTTAGTAACCATTAAATAATTTGCATCTAATTGCATATTGTAACGTGCAATTTGGTCAAAAGTAGCTTGTGTAATTGTTATTTCTGGAGCTTTACATTCTACCAAAATGTTAATGTTTCCATTTGGTTTAAAAACAGCAACATCATATCTTTTTTTTAAGTCATTAATTACCAGTTGCTTTTCTACATTAATAAGGCTAATTGGGTATTTTTTTTGATGAATAAGATGATGTACCACATGTTGCCTAACCCATTCTTCAGGTTGTAAAACCACAAACTTTTTTCGTATTACATCAAAAATATAGACTTTATTTTCGCTATTTTTGAAACGGAAGTTGTGCGTGGAAAAATTTAGCTTCTGCATACTGCAAATTTGATGATTTTTTTTAAATGGACGAAGTAAAAAAACTAATCTCCGATATAAAAAACGGAAACGTAAAACCTATATATTTTTTAATGGGAGAGGAGTCTTACTATATAGATAAGATATCTGAATATATTGAAAAAACTGTGTTAACAGAAGAGGAGCGTGGTTTTAACCAAATGGTATTGTATGGTAAGGATGTAACTATAGATGACATTGTTTCTAATGCCAAGCGTTACCCAATGATGGCAGAAAAACAAGTTGTAGTTGTAAAAGAAGCGCAACATTTATCTAGAACAATAGATAACTTAACAAGCTACGCTAACAACCCACAACTAACCACGGTACTGGTAATTTGTTATAAGTATGGTAAGTTAGATAAGCGTAAAAAATTGTATAAAGCTGTACAAAAAACTGGTGTATTGTTTGAAAGTAAAAGTTTGTATGAAAACAAAGTTGCAGACTGGATAATGAAAGTGTTAAAAGGCAGTGGTTATACAATTACACCTGTTGCTGCGCAGTTGCTTGTAGAGTATTTGGGTACCAGTTTAAGTAAAATTAATAACGAGTTAGAAAAGCTAAAAATAGTTATTACAAAAGATACGCAAATTACACCTGCAACCATAGAGGAACATATTGGTATTAGTAAGGATTTTAATAATTTTGAGCTTAAAAAGGCAATAGGCGAGCGTAATACTTTAAAAGCAGCGCGTATTATAAACTACTTTGCACAAAACCCAAAGGATAACCCGTTTGTGGTAACAGTAACCGTGTTGCATACTTATTTTACGCAAATACTACAGTACCACGGATTAAAAGACCATTCTAAAAGCAATGTAGCTAAAGTGTTGGGAGTAAATCCATATTTTGTTAATGAATACCAAACAGCAGCCAGAAATTTTCCAATGAAAAAAGTTAGTGGAATAATATCTGCTTTACGAGATTTAGATTTAAAGGGGAAAGGTGTAGGTGCCTATAATATGTCTCAGGCAGACTTACTAAAAGAGCTTTTGGTAAAAGTTTTTTAATTATTTACCGTCTACACTAAATCTACCAGGACCTAAAAGAAATATAATCATAAAAAACAGAAGGTAAAGTACAGCCATTTCTTTTACACTAAAAGGATCTGCAGCGTGTTGTACAAATGCAGCAATTAACATTGTTACAGCAGCTGGTACAGCAAACCATCTTGTTTTGTACCCTAATATTATAAAAATTGGACATAAAACTTCACCAATTACCGCTAAAAATAAAGAAGGGCTAGCTCCTATACCAATTGGGTCTGGAAATTTTATTTCATCGCCACTAAAAAAGTTTTGTAATTTAGGTATTCCGTGTGTAAGCATCATTGCAGATGGCGCAATACGCAAAAGCGCCAATCCTATATTTGTCTTTATATTATCTCTCATTCTATTTGGCTCCGGGGATATAAATATCTATGTATTCCAAATTTAGAAATATTTTTTTAATACACGAAAAATAACAACTAATAAAAGAATAAAATTAGACAAAAAGTGTTATTTACAACAATTACCTAAGTTTTGGAAAACTGCTAGGATTAGCTTCATGCATTATATCGTATATTTTTTCAAATATATCTTCTGCATTTGGCTTAGAAAAATAGTCACCATCTGTTGCATATGCAGGTCTATGGGCATTAGCAGTTATTGCTTGTGGCATACTGTCTAAATACTTGTAAGCTCCTTGTTTTTCTGTTATTTCTTGTAGTAAATAAGCAGAGCATCCTCCTGGTACATCTTCATCAACAACTAGTAATCTGTTGGTTTTTTGCACACTTTTTACCACATCATGATTAATATCAAAAGGTAGTAAACTTTGAGCATCTATTACTTCTATATCTATTCCAACCTCTAACAATTCTTTTGCTACTTGTTGTACAATACGTAGTGTAGACCCATAAGATAATACGGTTATGTCTGTACCCTCTTTTACCGTTTCTACAACTCCAATAGGAGTACAGTGTTCTCCTAAGTTAGCTGGCTTATCTTCTTTTAATCTGTAGCCATTTAAGCACTCTATTACCAAAGCAGGCTCATCAGACTTTAATAAGGTGTTATAAAAACCTGCGGCTTTAACCATGTTACGCGGTACAAGAATATGCATACCTCTTAACAGGTGTATAAAACCACCCATTTGTGATCCAGAATGCCATATACCTTCTAACCTGTGTCCTCTAGTTCTAATTATTAAAGGAGCTTTTTGTTTACCAACAGTACGGTATAGTAGTGTTGCTAAATCATCACTTAATGTTTGCAATGCATACATTAAATAATCTAAATATTGAATTTCTGCTATAGGTCTTAATCCTCTTAAAGCCATACCAATTCCTTGGCCAATAATAGTAGCTTCTCTAATACCAGTATCTGCAACTCTATGTTCTCCGTATTTAGCTTGTAAGCCCTCTAGTCCTTGGTTTACATCTCCAATAGCACCAGCATCTTCACCAAATATTAAAGTGTTAGGGTTGTTCCCAAAAATGTGATCAAAATTATCTCTTAGTATTACTCTACCATCTACAGATTCTGGGTTTTCATCATAAACTGGTTTAACCTCTTCTATATTTGTAGCTTTGTTAGGTAAATTACTATATAAATGAGAGCTGTACTTAGGTTGCATTTCATTTAAATAGTTTGTAATCCAGTTTGTTAAAGCCTGTTTCTCAGGTGAGTTTTCACCAATTAAATAACGTAAAGCTTTTCTGGCACTAGATGCTAAATCTCTTTTAATTGGTTCTTCTATTGCAATTAAATCGTTTTTAATTTTTGCAATAAAATTTTTGTTAGGGCTTTTGCTAGCAGCATTATCTAAAACAACAACTAAAGCTTTTTTTTCTTCTTTATTAGGGTTAATAAATTCTGCCCAAGCTTCTTTTTTGGCAGTACGTACTTCCTTTTTAGTTTCTTTATCTATAGCGTTCAGTTCTTCTTCTGTAGCTATATTATTTTCTATAATCCACTCTTTAAAGCGTTTGTTACAATCGTTTTCCTTTTCCCACTCTAGTCTTTCAGGAGATTTGTATCTTTCATGTGAACCAGAAGTAGAGTGCCCTTGAGGCTGTGTTAATTCTTTTACGTGAATAAGTACAGGAACGTGTTCTGTTCTTGCAATTTCAGAAGCATTCTCGTAAGCGTGAATTAATGCGGTATAATCCCAGCCGTTAACTTTTATAATTTCATAACCCTTATTATTTTCATCTCTTTGAAAACCTTTAAGAATTTCAGAAATATTTTCTTTTGTAGTTTGGTGTCTTGCGTGTACAGATATACCGTAAGCATCATCCCAAACACTAATTACCATTGGTACTTGTAAAACACCAGCAGCATTTATAGTTTCAAAAAAGTGTCCTTCACTTGTGCTTGCATTACCAATTGTACCCCAAGCAACTTCATTACCATTGTTTGAAAAATTGGTTGCATCTATACCTGAGACATTTCTGTAAATTTTAGACGCTTGTGCCAAACCTAATAACCTAGGCATTTGCCCAGCAGTAGGAGAAATATCTGGACTACTATTTTTTTGTTCTGTTAAGTTTTTCCAACTACCATCTTCGTTTAAACTATGTGTGCCAAAATGACCACCCATTTGTCTACCGGCACTCATAGGGTCTTTGGTAATATCTGTGGTAGCATATAAACCATGAAAAAACTGCTTAGCGTTTAATAAACCTAAAGCCATCATAAAAGTTTGGTCTCTATAGTACCCACTTCTAAAATCGCCGTTTTTAAAAGAACGTGCCATTGCTAATTGTGGAAGCTCTTTACCGTCACCAAATATTCCAAATTTAGCTTTACCAGTTAAGACTTCTCGCCTCCCTAACAAGCTGCACTCCCTACTTAATACGGCTATTTCATAATCTTTAATGATTTGCGATTTAAAATCGTCGAAAGAAATATCGTCTTTTGTTTGTGGTTTTACGCTCATAGCTTACGAAGTTATATTTCTGCAAAAGTACCAAATTTGATTGGTTTTTGCAATAGCTATTAGCGATATGTTATTGAATATTTATCAAAATAAGGTGTAATTGGGTGTTTTAAATTATGAAATACTTAAAATATTTACCTTAAAATGACAATTTGCTATTTAATTAAAACCATTTTCTTGTAAATAACCCAGTTAGGGACTTTGGGCTTAAAGTAACAATAAAACGTATTTTTTCTCCGTAATTTGGTTGAGACACTTCCCATCCATTATTAGAATACATAGGAAAAAATAGCTCAAAATAATCTGTTACTAAGTTTAAACGTATACCAGCATCATACACAAAGCGTGCTTTAGAGCCTTTGTTTTTTAAGTAGCCAATATCTCCGTAAGCTTCTATCCACCTATAAATATTGGTACTTGCGTTTGTAGTAGCTATCCAGTCATTAGCAAAGGGGTTATCTAATTTAGATTTAAATCCTCCCTCTGCAATAATTATTTGTTGGCTATAAATACCAGAAGATGCCGATCTACCTAAATAAGAGTAATCAAACAAATAATCTGTAGGTCTGTCTAATGCATAACTAAAATAGTCATCATCAGTTTTATTGTTTATAAACTTACCAGCAAAAAACCTTAAATTAAATTGTCTGTTATTTTGAAAAAGTTTGCGATATTCTAAGTCAAAAGAAAGTTTAGAAAATTTGCCTGCATATTGTGCATCTACAAACCAAGATAAATAATTTATTAAGTCGTTATTTGTATCTCTAAATCTTGCATTTAAAACACTATAATCTGGCTCTAGCTCATTAGCTTCTACAAAAGCTGGGTCAAAATCACGAAATACATTTATATAGCGTACAAAAAGACTTTGACTTCTATTAGATCTTAGGTCTTTTGGTCTCCACGCTAATCCAAAAGAAGGAGTAATGGTAGAGTATCTAGAGTTTTTTTGAAAATGAAATGTAGAAAAGCTTAAAGAGTATGTACTTAAAAATAAGTTTTTATTTTTATGCTGATCTCTAATTGTAAAGTTTCCAGAACCAACAAAAGCATTTTCCTTTGTTGCATAACCTGGGTTTAGTGCAAATACAAATGGCCTATCTAGTAACGTTTTGTTGTGCAGTTTTAAAATAGGTGTAAAGCCATCATAAGCATTAAACCTCATTTCTGGATTGTAAAATATTTGGTTATAGTATGGGTTTTCTGCATCTTTAAAAAACTGTAATCTTAACTTTTTGTTACTAGCTAAAAAGCCCTTTAGAGATTTCCAATTGTCTCTTTGGTTGTACTCTGGTATTTTTTTATCGTAGTTTAATACCAACTTATCTTCTCCGTTTCTTGGTATAGTTACGTTTTTTTGAGTTACTACATTAGATACCCAATATTTAGATACTATAGAATCATTTTTTAAACCAAATAAGGAAATAGGAAGATTTGTAGATGTTTTATTTTTAATTGTAACAGTTAGTGAGTCTTCAGTTTTTTCAATTTTTTTAATTTTAAAATCTATTCTATCATTGGTAGATATAAACTCATTAAAAAACCAATTTATATCTTTATTGGTAGATTTTTTTAAAATATTTTCAAAATCATTAGTAGTGACTTTTTGTTGGTTGTATTTTTTGTAAAATTCCTTAATACTTCCTTTTACATTATTATAACCAATATATTCTGATAAATAGGTGAGTCCTAAGCCAGATTTATAGCTGTTTGCTATTCGTTGATTAAATTTTATTAAAGAATCGTTAGATGCTGTTAATGGTTGATCTAGATTTTTTCTGCTGGTAAGCATAGACATTAAGGCATACTGATCATTAAAATCATACTTAGAAATTTCAAAACTTCTAACTCCCCATATTTTTGAAAACTTACCCAGTAATTTTTGACCATTGTAAAACTCATCTACATACGTAATCATTAAATAATTAACTATAGCATCTGTAACCCATTTTTCTTTTCTGGGGTTTAAATATACACTCTCATTTAAAATTTTATAAAGTGTAGTTTTTAATAGTTTTAGTTCATAACTAAAGGCTTCTGAGTAAGGAACTATAAAAGAAGGTAGTTGGTTAATGCCGTATAATGGGTTCTTTTTATAATCTAACTCACTTACTAATATTTTCTTATGTGGGTATTCTCCTAAATTATCTTTTATATATTTGGCAACTTTATTAATAGAAATTCCTTGTAAAATTTCAGGGTATTTTGAAGCTTTAAAATCGGTTTCTATTGTAAGGTCTGGAGTAATATGGGTAATAAATTCTTTTTGATTACTTAGAATTACTTCGGCACTTTTTCTGTTTTCTCCATCAATAACTATTGTTTTATTCCCGTTTAAACTGTATTCATTAGTTTTATTAAGGTTTGTAGTAACATAATAGTCTTTATTTATAGTTAAGTAGAGTTTGGTTGTTGTAGCATCTGTTTGTAAGTCCTCTAGGTTTTTGTTAGAGTAAAGGTTCCATTTACCATTGTAGGTTGCAGGTGTTAAATACCAGTCTTTTAGGTAGTAAGTACTATCATTACTATAACCAAAATTAGTGTATTTGTTTGGTGGTAACTGTACTTTGTAGTTTATTTTTAGTGTTAAGGTAGTATCTGGAGCTAGTGGTTTATTAAGTATAAACATCACTATGTCTTTACTTTTTGTATGTTTGTTAGCAAGTGTGTTACCTTTATTGTCCTTGGCTTTAATAATATTTGTGTAGCCTCTTTCTTTAGGTTTTGCTAAATGTAAACTTTTTTTAAATTCTTCAGAAAAACGTTTTGCTAAAGCTGTTTTTTTGCTAGAATAGGCGTTAGGCCAATCGTTAAAATATAAAACCTCTAATGTATCTTTTGATGTGTTTTTATAGTTAAACTCTTGCTGAATAGAAATTTCATGGCAAGATGTATCTAAAAAAGCATTTATAATAGTTTTGTGTTGCGCACGTAATTGTACACAGTTTAGGAAAAGTATTCCTATAACTGTGTATATTACATTTTTCTTTATTTTAAATGCTGTCATACTTTAATTAGAAGTTAGGACTAAGATCATGTCCTTTGTAGAAGGCATCAATTATTTCTACAACTTCGTCTGCAGTATCTACTATTTTAATAAGATCTAAATCTGAAGCACTAATATTACCCTCACCAAGCATTGTTTCTTTAACCCAATCAATTAAACCAGTCCAGAAGCTAGTACCAACAAGTATAATTGGGAATTTTCCAATTTTGTTAGTTTGTATTAGTGTAATGGCTTCAAAAAGTTCATCTAAAGTTCCAAATCCACCAGGCATTACAACAAAACCTTGAGAATATTTTACAAACATTACTTTTCTAACAAAAAAGTAGTCAAAGTTTATGCTTTTGTCATGGTCTATATATGGATTGTCATGCTGTTCAAAAGGTAATTCTATATTTAAACCAACAGATGTGCCACCTGCTAAGTGAGCACCTTTATTACCAGCTTCCATAATACCTGGTCCGCCACCAGTAATAACACCGTAACCAGCTTCTGCAATACTTTTTGCTACGTCTACAGCTAGTTCATAATATTTAGACCCCTCTTTTGTACGTGCAGACCCAAATACAGAAACACAAGGTCCAATGGCACTCATTTTTTCAAATCCGTGTACAAATTCTCCCATTATTTTAAAAAGTGCCCAAGAGTCGTTAGTTTTTATCTCGTTCCAGCCTTTAGGGTGTTTTTCTCTTCTCATTTTATTCTATTTTATTAGCAGCAAACGTTATTCTGTTTGCAATATTTTTAATGTTATAATTCTTTTTTAAGAAACTTTGCAGTGTAACTTTTTTTATCCTTAATAATTTCTTCTGGAGTTCCTTTTGCTACCAATTTTCCTCCGCCACGGCCACCTTCATAACCAATATCTATAATATAATCTACCATTTTAATTACATCCATATTGTGTTCAATAACTAAAACTGTATTTCCTTTGTCTACTAATTTGTTTAAAACTTCCATTAGTACACGAATATCTTCAAAATGCAATCCTGTTGTAGGCTCATCTAAAATATAAAAAGTATTACCTGTATCTCTTTTAGATAATTCTGTAGCTAACTTAATACGTTGTGCTTCACCACCAGATAATGTAGTAGATTGTTGGCCAAGAGAAATGTATCCTAAGCCTACATCTTGTATGGTTTTTAATTTGCGATTAATTTTTGGGATGTTTTCAAAAAAAGTAACGGCTTCATTAATTGTCATTTCTAATACATCTGCAATAGATTTTCCTTTGTATCTAATTTCTAAGGTTTCTCTATTAAAACGTTTGCCATTACAGGTTTCACAATCTACGTAAACATCTGGTAAAAAGTTCATTTCTATAACGCGTAGACCTCCACCTTGACAAGTCTCACACCTTCCGCCAGTAACATTAAAACTAAAACGACCTGGTTTGTAGCCTCTAATTGCTGCTTCTTGTGTTTTAGCAAATAAGGCTCGTATTTCTCCAAAAACACCTGTATATGTTGCTGGGTTAGAACGTGGAGTTCTGCCAATTGGTGATTGGTTAATATCTATTACTTTATCTATATGCTCTAAGCCTGTAATTTTTTTATACGGCATTGGTTTTTTAACACCGTTAAAATAGTAAGCATTTAAAATAGGGTAGAGGGTTTCATTAATTAAGGTAGATTTTCCACTGCCTGAAACTCCTGTTACTCCAATCATTTGACCTAGAGGAAATTCTACCGAAACATTTTTTAAATTGTTACCTGTACAACCCGTAAGTTTTATTTTTTTACCATTTCCTTTTCTTCGTTTTTTAGGAACGGAAATTTCTCTCTTACCTGTAATATAATCAGCAGTAAGTGTATTGTAATTTTTTAAATCTTCAGGTTTACCTTCAGAAATTATTTGTCCGCCGTGCTTGCCCGCTTTTGGTCCAATATCTATAACGTGGTCTGCACGCTCTATCATATCTTTGTCATGTTCTACTACAATAACAGAGTTTCCTATATCTCTTAAAGCCTCTAAAGATGCTATTAAACGCTCGTTGTCTCTTTGGTGTAACCCAATACTTGGTTCATCTAAAATATATAAAACACCTACTAGTTGAGATCCTATTTGTGTGGCTAAACGTATACGTTGTGCCTCACCACCAGATAAAGATTTAGAGCTTCTGTTTAATGATAAATAGTCTAAACCAACATTTAGTAAAAATTGTAGCCTAGTTTTTATTTCTTTAATGACTTCTTCAGCAATTTTAAGTTGATTTTTAGTGAGCTTTTTATCAACCTTACTAAAAAACTCTGCCAAGTCAACAATATCCATTGTTGCTAAATCTGCAATATTTTTATCATCAAATTTAAAATATAAAGATGCTTTTTGCAGTCTAGAGCCTTCACAAGTAGGACAAACAACTTTGTCCATAAACTCTTTAGCCCAACGTTTAATAGGAGCAGAGTTAGCCTCGTTATATTGGCTTTCAATAAAATTAGAAATACCCTCGTATTCAATTTTATAGTTTCGTTTTATGCCTAGTGTTTTAGAATCTACCTCAAAACTTTCATTACCACCATTTAAAATAACTTCTATAGCCTCTTCTGGTATTTTAGAAATAGGATCTGTTAATTTAAAATTGTAACGCTGAGCAATAACATCTAACTGTTTAAAAGCCCAAGAATTTTTAAACTTACCTAATGGAGCAATACCACCATCCTTAATAGATAACTTAGTATCTGGAAAAATTTTAGATGTATTAACTTGGTATTTATGACCCAAGCCATTACAGCTAGGGCACATACCCTTTGGTGAGTTAAAAGAAAATGTATTTGGTTCTGGTTTTGGGTAAGATATACCTGTGGTAGGGCACATTAAATCTCTACTAAAATAGCGAGGTTCTTTTTTACCTTCTTCCAAAATCATTAATACATTATCACCACTATACATTGCTGTATTTATGGTTTCTGTAATACGTTTATCTAGGTCTGCGTTGTCTGATATTTTTAACCTGTCTATAACAATCTCTATATCATGTACTTTGTAACGATCTAATTTTAAACCTTTAACGATGTCTACAATTTCGCCGTCTACTCTTACTTTTACAAATCCTTGTTTAGCAATTTGCTCAAACAACTCACGGTAATGACCTTTTCTAGATTTAATAACAGGAGCAAGAACGTTTATTTTTTTATCTTTAAAATCGTTTATAATAAGCTCTTTTATTTGAGCATCACTATAACTAACCATTTTTTCTCCTGTGTTGTAACTATGTGCATCTGCTGCACGAGCAAAAAGGAGTCTTAAAAAGTCATATATTTCGGTAATTGTACCTACTGTAGATCGTGGAGACTTTGACGTTGTCTTTTGCTCTATGGCAATTACGGGCGATAATCCATCTATTTTATCCACATCTGGACGCTCTAAACCTCCTAAAAACTGACGAGCATAGGCAGAAAAAGTTTCTATATACCTACGTTGGCCTTCTGCATAAATAGTGTCAAAAGCTAATGAAGACTTACCACTACCAGACAGGCCTGTAATAACAACAAGCTTTTCTCTAGGTATTGTAACGTCTATATTTTTAAGGTTGTGCACACGTGCACCTTTTACCTCTATGTTTTCTTCGTATGTAATCATTTACTAATTTGGCAAAGTTGCTAAGTTACGATTTTGGATTTTAATTTAATAATTGCGTCTATTTAGTTTTTGTTAATTAGTACTGTAATTATATTTTAGCAGCATTAACTAAAAAAATACAACAATGCAATTATTAGGAATAGGCTCTAGAATACAACATAATGAATTAGGAAAAGGAGTGGTAACAAATGTTACAAGTAAACATTATTGGGTTACTTTTATAGAGAATGGTTTAGAAACTATAGATATAGATTCTGATTTTGAGGTTATTGAAGCTGTAGAGGATGAAGTAGACAGTGTTAGTTTTTCTGATGTAGAAAACTCTTTAATAACAATATTAAGAAAATGGAGTGATGCATCTAGCATAACGCCAATTGCAGATAAATGGAAAAAGGGGACATTAATTTTAGAACCTGGAGATGGAAAATCGGCTAACAAGGAAATACCAATTGATACTTTTTTTCATAAAATAGTTATGGTGCGTGACAGAATTAGAGTAATGGAGCAAAAAATTAATGCTAGTAAAAACCTTGTAGATCAAGAAAAAGTAGATTTACAACAATATATTACGCGTATTTACGGTAGTTTAACTTCTTTTAATGTGTTATTTAAAAGTAAAGAAGATCAATTTGTAGGTGAGCGTAGTAAATAGAGAATTAATATAGAAAAAATAAAAGCCCAA
Source organism: Cellulophaga geojensis KL-A (assembly GCF_000568425.1). Lineage (NCBI taxonomy): Bacteria > Pseudomonadati > Bacteroidota > Flavobacteriia > Flavobacteriales > Flavobacteriaceae > Cellulophaga > Cellulophaga geojensis. Next base: position 243,079 of record NZ_ARZX01000002.1, on the reverse strand, counting down.
ACTAAAACATAGTTTGGGCTTTTAATCTACTAATTTTAGATTAGTTATTATTTTTCAAAGAAATATTGGTCAACATATGAATTGCCATTATCATCATTTTCTATAATATTTATAATTAAAGATGATTCAGTTAGTGTAATTTCATCGTTAAAATCTATATCTCCATTTTCATAGTTATCATTGTATACTTCTCCGTCATACATTTCTGTGTCAGAAAATGTCACTAGAGTAAGTTTGCCATCTTCACTGTAAGCCCATTTACCAATAGCTTTGTAAGTGTAATTAGACTCTTCATAAATAGCTTGACAGTTTTGATTGCTTGCATCCCAATCTATACTTTCTTCTATAGATGCCTCATTTAATTCATATGTACCATCATTATTAAGTTCAAGCTTTAAAGAATTTATAGTTTCACAATTATTCACAGCGGTTTCAATTTCACATATATCAGCATTAAAACTATAACACTTTACTTCATTTACTTTTGTCTCTTTACCATCTTCTATATCCTTAGTAAAGTTCCAAGTACCAACTAAATCACTATTACCTCCCCAGGCTTCAACGGTTACACAAACCTCTGTAGGTTCGCTAATGTTTCCTTGTGCATCGTATAAACAAATAACATAGCAAAAAGTGCCTGCTGTAACACTTTCGTCAAGGTTTACTTCAATAGTAGCATCATTTTCTTTACCGGCAGATTTTCCTTTTAAAAAGCCTCTATTTTTTTTAGTTTGTTCGCCTTTACCAGAAACGTAAATTTCATCTCTTGGAACATCAAAATAAGAATCTGCCATTCCGTTTTCATCCTTTAATTGTATGTAACCGCCAGTATAATTTGATGCGGAATTAAATTCAATTTCAAATCCGTTTTTCTGAAAAGCAGATTGTTTGCTGTAATCCATAGTAAACTCTAAACCACCTGTAGGAGTTAGGGTTCCTGTTTTTTTAGTAGCTCCTTCTATAATAAGTGCAGAACTTACGCTGTTTATTTCTAAAGGTTCATCTTCCTGAGCATTAATTTCTGCATCATTATTTTTAGAAGATGAGTCATCATCAGATGAACAAGAAAAAAAATTTAGTGCTAAAAAGCACACAATCATAATGTTAATTTTTTTCATTATAAAAATTGATTAAGGTTATAAATTAGATAAACGAATGTAGTACTAATTTAGTATTTACACGTAAGGTATTTCGTATATTTTAAGTAGTGTAAGTGTATAAATGAAAAAGCCCAAACTAAAATATAGTTTGGGCTTTTAATCTGTTAATGTATTGATTTTAAATTAGTTATTCTTTTTCAAAGTAATACTCATAAATATCCTCTTCTAAACCAACATTTTCAAATAATTCTTTTATTATTAATGAAGATCCAGAAACTGTAACTTCTCCTTCAATATCTAATGAGCCATTCTCGTAAACATAAGATTCTTCTTCGTTATTATAAGTTTCTGTTTCAGAAAAAGCAACTAAAGTAAGCTGGTTCTCTTCCTCATTGTACGCCCATTTTCCAGATGTATCTGAAGAAGATTCATCATTGTTATAAATAACTTCACAAGCTTCATCACTATCTATCCAATTTATATTTTTATCAGAAAATGAATTATTATATGTAAATGTTCCATCACTATTAAATTTTATTTTTAAAAAATTTACGGTAGAGCATTCGTCAACAATTACTTCTTCATTACATAAAGTATAGTCAAAAGTAAAACAATCCTCTTCATTCACTTTTACTTCATCACCATCCGAAATTTCTTTTGTAAAGTTCCAAGTACCAACTAAATCACTATTACCACCCCAAGCTTCAACTGTTACACAAATCTCTGTAGGTTCACTAATGTTACCCTCACCATCATACAAACAAATAACATAGCAAAAAGTGCCTGCTGTAACACTTTCATCAAGGTTTACTTCAATAGTAGCATCGTTTTCTTTACCTGCAGATTTTCCTTTTAAAAAGTTTCTATTCTTTTTAGTTTGTTCTCCTTTACCAGAAACATAAATCTCAGATCTAGGAACATCAAAATAAGAATCTGCCATTCCGTTTTCATCTTTTAATTGTATATAAGCGCCAGTATAATTTGATGCGGAATTAAATTCAATTTCAAATCCATTTTTTTGAAAAGCAGATTGTTTGCTGTAATCCATAGTAAACTCTAAACCACCTGTAGGAGTTAGGGTTCCTGTTTTTTTAGTAGCTCCTTCTATAATAAGTGCAGAACTTACGCTGTTTATTTCTAGAGGTTTATCTTCCTGAGCATTAATTTCTGCATCGTTATTTTTTACAGATGAGTCATCATCAGATGAACAAGAGAAAAAATTTAGTGCTAAAAAGCACACAAGCATAATGTTAATTTTTTTCATTATAAAAATTGATTAAGGTTATAAGTTAATTTAACGCTATAAGAGATGTTTTAGTATTGTTTTTGTAGGTATTTACATAGATAAGTTATTAAAAAATTGGATTTATTCCATTTTTGCAATGGATTTATTCCAAAATAACTATATTAGCGTATGGGAAATGATTATAGTATAGAGGTAAAACGGTTTACAGAGGTACGTAGAGACTTAGGTTTTACTCAAGCAGAATTCGCAAAATTATTAGGAATATCTAGTACAACAGCAGATATAGAACGAGGACGAACTAAACTTTCTGGTAAAGTTGTTACAGAACTATTAAAACAATTTAAAATTAATCCGCTATGGCTTTTTGGAGAGGGAAATCAGAAATACCTATCTGCTACAGCAAATAGTGTAATTCCAAAATTTGTTACAGTAGATGCAGAAGACAACGAGAATATGGTGTTGGTAAATGCTAAAGCTGCAGCTGGTTACCCACAAAATATACAAGATGCTAGTTGGTATAAGCAATTGCCTGCTTTTGATTTGCCCATTCCGGAATTTAGAAATGCAACCTATAGAGGGTTCCAAGTAGAAGGTGATAGTATGTTGCCTAATTTATACCCTGGAGAGTGGGTTTTGGCTAAAGCAACAGAAAGTTTAAATGACATTAGTGCAAATAAAATGTATGTAGTTGTTTTGTATGATGCTGTATTGGTTAAAAAAATAGAAAAAGTACCTAATAGTAATTTTGTATCCTTAATTTCTTTAAATGAAACGTATCCACCATACCAAGTGGCAGCAGACCAAATACAAGAACTTTGGCAAGTAAATAGTAAAATTTCTTTTGGTTTAGATACAACCACAGAAAAAGGTTTGTTAAAAGAACTGCAGCAATCTATGGAGGAGTTAAAGAAAAGAATTAAGTAAAATAACTACGCCATACCTTGCATGGCTAAATAGGTAACAACCCATACAATTACAGAAGAAAAGAAAATGCCAATGGTGTTAGCTAAAAAAGCTTTTTTTCTTTCTATTTTAAATAAATAAGTAGCTATTGTACCTGCGTATACACCTGTACCAGGTACCGGTAGCATAACAAAAAATATTAATCCCCAAAAGCCGTACTTTTTAATCTTATCTCCAGATCCTGTTTTTGCTTTTCTGGCAACAAATATTGCTCCTTTTTTATATACACGCCATTTTAGTAAATAATGATTTATTTTATTTAAAAAAAATAACATCACAGGAAAAACAAGCACGTTAGACGCAAAGCATAAAATAAAAACAACGTAAATGTTTAGCCCGTTGTACATACCATAAGGAATACCAACTTTGGCCTCTCCAAACGGAGACAAGCTCCATAACATTGCTATAATATATTTTATAATCACTCTTGGTTAGGTTTTAATTTGCAAATCTAACATTCCACTTTTAATATTAACTTATTATAAACATAAAAAAATATTAATTTTTAAAATCAAGATCGGTTTAATAACGGTCTATTAGTCGTAATATTATTTTATTCATACAAAACGTTTTTATGCTTGGTTACTTTTCTTTTATTAAAAAAATAAGTTAAATGCATAAAGGAAATACTATATTTATTTGTGATGCTCTTTATTTTTTATTACCATAGCTTTATAGTGAAATATGTATCAAACAGCATTAAGTCCAACATACTACTGTTACACGTATATTTTATAGAAATTTAGGTATGAGTGAGAGAAAAGAGAAGAATAGTCTAAATGTAAAAAAACAAAATCATAATTATTTTAATATAGCAACAGGTTTTAAAGCATATTTACCCGCAATACTAAGTTTTGTAATACTCCTTATAGGTATTGCTTTAGATTACTTTAATAGTACTCCATATTTTAAAGGATGGTATAGATTAGTTTGGTATACATTAGCATACTTACCAGTAGGATTACCAGTTTTAAAAGCAGGGTTTAAAAGTATTCAAAAAGGAAATTATTTTACAGAGTTTTTATTAATGTCTATAGCTACAATAGGCGCTTTTGCTATAGGTGAGTATCCAGAGGGTGTAACTGTAATGCTTTTTTATACCATAGGAGAGTTATTTCAAGGAGCAGCAGTAACTAAAGCTAAAAGCAATATTAAAGCGCTATTAGATATTAGACCAAAAGAGGCGTTAGTACTTAGAAATAGTAGTTATGTAAGTGTAAAACCAGATACTATAAAAATTGGAGAAATTATAAAGGTTAGATCTGGAGAAAAAATACCTGTAGACGGTATTTTGTTATCTAGCAATGCATCTTTAAACACTGCAGCTATAACAGGAGAAAGTAAACCTTGTAATATAGGTAAAAACTCTGCCGTTTATGCAGGTAGTATAAACTTGCAAAATGTTATAGAAATTAAGTCTACTAAAGAGTTTAAAAACAGTTCTATAGCTCGTATCCTAAACTTGGTACAAAATGCTACAGCTCGTAAATCTAAAACGGAATTATTTATTAGAAAATTTGCAAAAATATACACGCCAATAGTAGTTTTTTTAGCCGTAGGGCTTACGCTTTTACCTTTCTTTTTTGTAAATGATTATGTTTTTAGAGATTGGCTGTACAGAGCATTAGTTTTTTTAGTTATTTCTTGCCCTTGTGCATTAGTAATATCTATTCCTTTGGGGTATTTTGGTGGACTTGGAGCAGCTTCTAAAAACGGAATTTTGTTTAAAGGAGCATCTTTTTTAGACATCATTGCAAAAGTAAATACTTTAGCAATGGATAAAACAGGTACAATTACCAAAGGTGTTTTTAAAATTCAAGAAATAAAAGCACTATCTATTAATGAACCAGAAATGATGAAATATATGCTTGCATTAGAGGCTTCGTCTACGCACCCTATAGCAAAAGCATTATTAGATTATCCTTTAAATGAAACTTTTAATGCAATAAAAATTAAAGAAATAGCAGGTAAAGGAATAAAGGGTATTGTAAATGAAAAAAGAGTGTTGGTAGGCAATGCAGCGCTATTGTTAGATTATAAAATAGATGCATTAACAGAAATTGAAGATATAGTTGAGTCTAGTGTATTAATTGCTATAGATGGCCAATTTGTGGGTTACGTAATTATATCAGATGAAATTAAAGAAGATGCTAGAGAGACTATTTCTGAGGCTTATAAAATTGGAGTTAAAGATTTTTATATGTTTTCTGGTGATAGGGAGTCTATTACTAAAAATGTAGCTAAGCAAATAAATGTATTACGTGCTAAAGGTGGTTTGCTGCCAGAACAAAAGCTAAAAGAAGTAGAAGAATTAATGAAAAACCCTAAAGCTACAGTGGCTTTTGTTGGAGACGGTATTAATGATGCTCCTGTGCTAGCAGTTAGTGATGTTGGTATTGCAATGGGTGGTTTAGGTAGTGATGTAGCTATAGAAACTGCAGATGTTATTATACAAACAGATCAACCATCTAAAATTGTACAAGCCATAAAAATTGGCAAGTCTACAAAAACAATTGTATGGCAAAATATAGCACTAGCTTTTGGTGTAAAACTTATTGTATTGCTTTTAGGTGCTGCTGGATTGGTAACTATGTGGGCAGCTGTTTTTGCAGATGTGGGTGTGGCATTATTAGCTATTTTAAATGCTGTAAGATTACAGCGAATGAAATGGTAAAAAACTAGAGATTAGTATATGAAAAACATAGAAGAAATTACACCTTTTAAGGTTACTACTAATGAGTTGAGCTTAGGTGTAATTACTGCATTAGAAATGAAAAACGGAATATCGGTAAAAAACAGTATTTACTGTAAAAAACAAACATTAATAGCTAGTTATGTTTATGATATAGATGGTGGTTATAATCTGGTATATACAATTATAGATAACAAGGGAAAAGCAGAAAACTTTAAAGAAGAAGATGGGGTTTTGCCAACATTATTTTTTAGTCCGTCTTTAGAAAATTACGTGTCTGTTGTTCCTTACCACCCAAACAAACAATTAGAAATTAGTATTCCGATTTTTAATAGAGAAGAAACTAAATTACCAAAAGGGAATAGACCTTTTACGGGTAAATTTATAGGGGTTTCTAATCAGTTTTCAATTTTTTATGACGTAGATATTTGGAATGATAAAAAACCAGATAAACTTTTAGCAATAGAGTTTAAAAATAATATACTTAAGAAAAAACATAATATAAAAGTTCCTTTACCAAGAAACAATAAAATATTTATACAAAATAATGAAATTCATTTGCTCTCTAATACCAGAACTACTTGGTTGCACAGACAAATAGATGAAAAAGGTAAAGAGATAAGACGCAGAGAACTACAAGCTTCTACCAACTTTTATAGAGAAATTATTAGCTTATCTTTTGAGTCTAACTCTTATGTTTTAACCCAAGAAAATGGGAAACTAAGTATAGAAACAATAACAGTTGATGCTATTTGTACGTCTAAAATATTAGCAGATATTAAAGATGATTTATTTAATACGTGGCAACCAGAGAAAATTAGTAATAACACTTGTGTTATAAGATTTAATACAGAATTTGGTAATGGTTGGTTTACTATAAGGGGCAACGAAATTCTAGAACTTTTTTATAGTAAAGATGTTAAAGGATTTAAAGACTTAATTAGTGGCGAGGTTATAGATTTTAGCTACTCTAATTTAATTATATCTAACATTAATAAAACAAAAGATAACGGCTATGCAGTTGTTTTGTATCCTGTGGTAGAGCGTAAAGAAAAGAATAAAGAAATGTTTGTATTTCAAAGGGTTTTGGAGTAATATAAATAAGAGTACTTTTATAGTCTACAAATTAGTTATGGAACAAAACTTTAAAACATATCTTTTTGATAAAATGGGGGTAAGTACTGTTGCTTTTAAGCAATTAGAACCTCATATAAAAACTAAAAAAGTACTAAAAGGAGAACAACTTTTAAAAGCAGGAGATGTTTGTAAGCATACATTTTATGTAGAAAAGGGTGTTTTACGCCTATATGGTTTAGATGAAAATGGTAAAGAAAATATTCTGCAATTTGGTACAGAAAATTGGTTTGTTACAGATAGAGATAGTGTGTATTTTAAAGAACCATCAAACTATTATATAGATGCTTTAGAGGACACAACTGTAATACTGTTAGATGAAGATTTTGTAGAGCTTGTGGCCGATTTAAATCCATCTTTTAGAAAAAAAAATGAAAAATTATTACACAACCATATTCGTCATTTAAACAGAAGAATACATTTACTTTTAGGGGCTTCTGCTAAAACAAGGTATTTAGAGTTTATAAAATTATATCCAGATGTTTTGTTGCGTGTACCACAATGGATGATAGCATCTTACTTGGGTATTACACCAGAGAGTTTAAGTAGAATACGTAAAGACTTGGCAAAGCAAAACTTTACCAAGTATTAAGTATATGTTTAAAAAACCATAGGAACCTCTATTAATAGTACTTTACTATTTTTACTAGCATTTATAGCTATATTGTCTGTTTCCCATAAACCAATACCATCACGTTTACTCAATTGCTCACCTTCAATACTAACATTACCTTCTAAAACAAAAGCATATACACCATTGTCTTTTTTGTTTAAAGCATAGCTTGTAGTAGTATCTTCTTTAAAAGTACCTAAATTAAACCAGGCATCTTGGTAAATCCACACACCAGCATCATTAGCATTAGGAGATAATATTTGATATAACGAGTTCGGTTTTTCTAGCTCTTTTAAGGATATTTGATCATATCTGGGCTTAACATTAGTTTTATTAGGAATAATCCAAATTTGTAAAAATTCCACAGCCCTGTCTTTATTTTTGTTGTATTCACTATGCATTATTCCGGTGCCAGCACTCATTACTTGTATGTCTCCTTGCTTTATAATTGTAGCGTTTCCCATATTATCTTGGTGCTGTAAGTCGCCTTTTAATGGTATAGATATTATTTCCATATTTTGGTGCGGGTGCGTACCAAAACCTCTACCTTCACTTACAGTATCATCATTTAATACACGTAATGCTCCAAAATTCATACGTTCTGTGTTTTGGTAATTGGCAAAGCTAAAAGAGTGGTAGCTGTTTAACCAACCGTGATTAGCGTGTCCTCTTGTATTTGCTTTATGTATTACTGTTTTCATAATTACTTTTTTTAATCTTCTAAATAACCAAATTTACCCATATTAAAATCGTTTATAGCTTGTGCAATTTCTTCTTTAGTGTTCATTACAAACGGACCTTGGGCTGCTATAGGCTCGTTAATTGGTTCGCCACTAAGAACTAAAACAATTGCTTGTTCTGTTGCTTTAATTTTAAAATCTTTCCCTGTATTTTCAAACAACGCAAAATGGTCTGTAGTAACATTTTCTTTATTATTTACAACTACAGAGCCTTCTATAACCAAAATTGCTGTGTTGTAATTCGCAGGAAAACTAAAGAGCGCTTCTTTATTGGTATTTAACTTAGCATTAAGCATATGCAAGGGAGTAAAGGTACTTGCAGATCCTTTTGTGTTTTTATAATTACCAGCAATAACTTCTATTGTACCAGCATTATTATCCAATATATGTTTGTTAATATCATCATTAGAAAAACCTTGGTATTTAGGTTTGCTCATTTTGTCTTTAGCAGGCAAATTTACCCATAGCTGTACCATTTGAAACTCGCCACCTGTTTTGCTAAACTCTTTTTCATGATATTCTTTATGTAAAACGCCAGATGCTGCTGTCATCCACTGTACACCACCTTGACCAATAATACCGCCGCCGCCGCTACTATCATGATGCGCAATTTTACCTTTGTAAGCAATTGTAACAGTTTCAAAACCTCTATGCGGATGCACACCAACACCTTTTGGAGTATCTGAAGGAGGAAAGTTGTATTTAGAATTGTAATCTAACAATATAAACGGACTCATACGTTCCATATCTAGCCTAAAACCGCTTGGGATAAAATTATGAACTCTAAAACCATCACCCACAAAGTGTGGAGTTCTTGGTGCTGCAATAAATTCTATATTTTTTGTGCTCATATTATAACTATTTGTAACAAAATTACACAGGTATGGTAAAAAGTACATTGATGTATGATAAGAAACAAATAAGCCTATATTTATTATCTTTTTACTTAAAACTAATACTTACTTTTGCTGCTTTATTTTTTATCCCTTTATTATGAGTAAATCATCTAATACAACCTTAATAATATTGGCTTTTTTCTCTATCTACGTTATATGGGGATCTACCTATTTATTAAATAAAATAGCAGTAACAGAGTTGCCACCTTTTATGTTAGCAGCTATACGTTTTATTACTGCAGGTATACTTGTATTTGTAATTAGTAAATTTTTAAAGTTTAAATTAAAAATAACAGCAAGGCATTTACTAAATACCATAATAGCAGGTTTTTTATTTTTAGCATTAGGTAATGGAGTAGTGGTTTGGGCTTTACGTTATGTAGATAGTGGCTTTGCTGCTTTAGAAATATCTGCGCAACCGTTAGTTGTTTTATTGTTAATGAGAATTTTTCAAGGTAAAAAAATACAACCAATGTCTATTGTAGGTGTTGTTTTAGGCATAATTGGTATTTACCTTTTGGTTAGTCAAAAACAAGTGGTAAATAAAGAAGGGTCTTTGTTGGGAATGATAATGATTTTTGTGTGTATGGTAAGCTGGTCTAGTAGTAGTTTATTTGTTGCAAAGTCAGATTTGCCAAAAAATTACTTTGTAAATACAGGTTATCAAATGTTATCTGGAGGCTTCTTTTTGTTAATAGCAAGTTTTTGTTTTGGAGAAACTTGGTCTTTACCAACCCAATGGCAAGGAAAAACACAAATGGCTATGCTATTATTAATTGTTTTTGGTAGTATTGTAGCGTTTACTTCTTTTAACTATTTATTAAAATTTGTTTCTCCAGAAAAAGTAGCCACTTCTACTTATGTAAACCCAATTATTGCATTGCTTTTGGGGTGGTATTTTTTAGATGAAACCATTACCATACAATCTGTTATAGCTGCAGTTGTACTTTTAACAGGAGTTTATTTTATTAATACCAAGAAAAAAATTATGATATTCTCTAGATTCTCTAACAGAATAGGAAAAAAGTCTTAGTTTTTACGATATCCCTATTTTTTTTAATATTTGTGAATAGTTTTTTAGCTAATTATTCGTTAAAAACGCAGCAAAGAGCGTATTTTTGCAGCCCAATTAGATATGGATACTATGACGAAGACTGCTTTCGAACTACAAGAAAAGAAGACAGATAAAGAGCTGTATGACTACCAAAAAGGAGCTTTAAATGAAATTTTTGAGCGATTTGAAACAGCTCCAGATGACCATCACTTACTATACCAATTACCAACAGGTGGTGGTAAAACTGTTATTTTTTCTGAAATAGTTAGGCAATACTTAAAGCACCACCAAAAAAAGGTGTTAATAATGACACACCGTGTAGAGCTGTGTAACCAAACATCTAAAATGTTAGATAGTTTTGGTGTAATAAGTAAGGTGGTAAATAGTACTGCTAATTTAGATGACCAAGAAAGGTATAGCTGTTTTGTAGCAATGGTAGAAACACTTAACAATCGTTTGAATGACGATATGTTAGATATTTCTGATATTGGATTGGTTATTATTGATGAGGCACACTACAACTCATTTACTAAATTATTTAAGTTTTTTGATAAATCTTTTATATTGGGTGTCACGGCAACACCGTTAAGTTCTAATAAGAACTTGCCAATGAAAGATAATTATGATGAGTTAATTACTGGAGAAAGCATTGGTTCTCTTATAGAAAATGAGTTTTTGGCTCGTGCAGAAGTTCATCAATATAATATGGGGTTAACCTCATTAGAAATTGGCTCTAATGGAGATTATACTGTAAAATCTTCTGAAGATTTATACTCTAGTACTGCAATGTTAGATAAGCTTGTAGAAGCTTATAAAGAACACTCTAAAGGTAAAAAAACATTAATATTTAATAACGGTATTAATACATCTATACAAGTATATTATACTTTTAAAGATGCTGGTTTTCCTGTAATGCACCTAGATAATACAGCTACAAAAAAACAGCGTAAACAAATATTAAAATGGTTTAAAGAAACTCCAGATGCTATACTAACATCTGTAAGTATATTAACTACTGGTTTTGATGAACCTACTATAGATACCATTATCCTTAACAGGGCTACTAAGTCATTAACTTTGTATTACCAAATGATTGGTCGTGGTTCTCGTATACTTAATAACAAATCTAAATTTACAGTAATAGATTTAGGTAATAATTACCATAGATTTGGACCTTGGGGAGCAGATTTAGATTGGCAAACAATTTTTCATAACCCTAATTTCTATATGGATCGTTTAAAGAACGATGAAGAAATAGAAAGCACTTTTAAGCATGAAATGCCAGAAGAAATTCGTGAGCAATTTGCTAAGTCAGAAGAGGTTTATTTTGATATTAAAGAAACTTATGTAAATGCTGTTTCTGCAGGAGAATCTTCTAAAGTTGTATTGGAGCGTTCTATAGAGCAACATGCAAAAATTTGTATAGAAAATAGCGAAGATGTTTATGATGCTTTAGCTTTAGCTAAATTGTTAGATGTAGATATAGATTACCGTATACAAATGTATGCAAAGTGTATTAGTAGAAGTACTTATAATTTTTTAAGTTGGTTAAAGGACGATTATAAGAAGCGATTAACAGCTTATTTACGAGAGAATTTTGATAGAGATTTTGAAAAAATACACGGTTACCCGCCAGAAGAATAATTTTTATAAATAGTAAAATAACAAAAAGTGTTCAGTAGTAATTGAGCACTTTTTTGTTTTCAGTATGTATTGTTTGTAATAGTGCATAAAATGAAAAAGAGTCTTGTCGGCAAAAACAAGACTCTTTTTACGAGAACACTATATGAAAATGAAAATTTTATTCTATTTTAATTACACTACTAATATATATAGAGTATAAAGGTTTTAAAACTTTATGTTGTAAAAGAGCTCTTTTATGTGGTAAGCATAGTCTTTTTTGATGTAACAAATTTTACAGCGCTGTATAAATGCTTTTAAAAAGAGAATAATTAACCTTAAGCTAGTGTATTAAATAAAAAAAGAGTCTTGTCGGCAAAAACAAGACTCTTTTGTGAGAACACTATATGAAAATGAAAAATTTTATTCTAACTAACTAAACTACACTGTAAATATATAATCAGTATATAGTTTTAAAAATTTATTGTTGTAAACAGTACCTTATTTGTGGTTAGCACAAGTAAGTATGTTGTAGCGCTATTTTGCATCTATTTTATAGCCTTAACAATTCCGCCTAAAAAACCATTTAAATCAAAAATAGGGTAAGTAGCCAACCCTGTTCTAACAACTACTAAATCTTTAGATGGTACTATAAAAACATACTGTCCTTGGTATCCACTTGCATAGTACATATCCTTAGGAACATCTGGGAACCTACCTTCAGCATTTAGCCAAAAGTGTGCACCATAGGTACCGTTAGAGTGTGCTGTTGGTTTAGCAACATAATCTACCCAATTGGCATCAAAAATCCTTTCTCCGTTCCAATTTCCCTTGTGTAAATACAGTAATCCAAACTTAGCCCAATCTCTTGTAGTGGCCCATCCGTAAGAAGAGCCTACGTAATTACCCACCATATCTGCTTCAATTAACATAGAGTGCATTCCTATTTTATCTATTAAACTAGTGTAAGGAAAGTCTAGATACTCTTGGTGTGAGTTAAACTTCTTTTTAAGCAACCCAGATAATAGGTTAGATGTACCCGAAGAATAATTCCAAATCTCTGTAGGTTTAGCAATAGCTTCTTTGTTTAGTTGTACTGAAGTCATATCAGACTCTAAAAAAAGCATTTTAGTAGCGTCAGATATTTCAGTGTAGTTTTCATCCCATTCTAAACCACTTTGCATACGTAGTAAGTGATTGTAAGTAATATTTTTTCTGTTATCATTTTTCCACTCAGGAATAGGAGCTAATTGGCTTACGTTTAATTTGCCGTTGCACTGTAATATGCCATATAGTGTGGATACAATACTTTTTGTCATAGACCAACCTAAAATTTTAGTGTCTTTAGTAAAGCCACCATCATATTGTTCTGCAATAATTTGGTCTTTGTATATAACAATTGTACTTCTTGTTTTTTGTACATCAGGATTAGAGAAGCCTAAACCTATTGCTTTTAATAACTTAGTGTAATCTATATTAGCAAAAACAGTATCTTTTTGTTTTTTATTACCGTAAGGAAAAGGCAATCCCGTGTTAGTAAAATCTCTATGCGGTTGTAATGTAAATTTAGTAGGGTCATAATCATCATTTACCAAAACAGCTCCCAAACCGTCTCTGTACACAGCTTTACGGCTCAATAAACCGTAGACAGAAGATGTGGCGCTTTTAGATTTATTATCTACCTTAGACTTGGCAAGTTTTATTAACGGAACGTTGTTATCTACCTTATTAACTGCTTCTGCAGTTCTGTTAGCAATAAAAACGTTAGATGCCATATTTTTTGCTGCATAGCCAGAAATCATATTAAGTTTAGGGTAGTTATAAACAACAGCTACAATTATAACTACCACTATAAGTAGTAAAAGTCTTTTTAAATTTTTCATATTAAAATTGGTTAATCTCTTTTTCAAAAATAGTAGATTTTGCTTAATACCATTCATTATCTTGCAGTAATATAAATTTATACAATAATGAAATCTTTAATTTTAAGTATAGTAACTATATTAAGTTTTACAGTTGTTGTTTGTGCACAAGAAACAGAAATAACTAATGGTTTACATAGCACTTATAATACATACAAAGAATTGTCTTTAAAACAACGAAGAATAAAACATAAAGACTTGCAACCTTTAATAAAAAAGTATACTAATAACGCTAAGTTTAAGGTAACTAAAGTAGGTGAATCTATAGAAGGACGTAGCATTTCTTTAGTGAGTATAGGCACAGGGAAAATAAATGTGTTTTTATGGTCTCAAATGCACGGAGATGAACCTACTGCAACACAGGCTATTTTTGATATTCTCAATTTTTTAGATGCTAATTCGTTTCAGAAAGAAAAAGAAAAAATATTAAGTAAGCTAACGCTTCATTTTTTGCCAATGTTAAATCCGGATGGGGCAGAATATTATACACGTAGAAATACACTGGGTATAGATATAAACAGGGATGCTTTGCATCTACAATCTCCAGAAGGTAGAACATTAAAAAGGGTAAGAGATAGTCTTAAGGCTAATTTTGGTTTTAACCTACACGACCAAAGTACGTATTATAATGCAGAGCGTACAAATAAACCTGCTACTATATCTTATTTAGCGCCAGCATATAACTATGAAAAAGATATTAATGAAGTACGTGCAAATGCTATGAAAGTAATTGTTTATATGAACAGTATTGTACAAAAATATGCACCAGGACAAGTAGGGCGTTATAATGATGATTTTGAGCCGCGTGCTTTTGGTGATAATATACAAAAGTGGGGAACAAGTACTATTTTAATAGAGTCTGGTGGTAATTATGATGATGTAGAGAAACAAGAAATACGTAAGCTAAATTACGTATCTATCTTATCTGCTATATACACTATTGCAAATGGATCTTATGCTAATATTGCTATAGACGATTATAATAAAATCCCTGAAAACGATAGAAAAATGTTCGACTTAAAAATGACGAATGTTAGTTATAATCTGTTAGGTAAAACATACAAGTTAGACATAGGGGTTAACCACACAGAAATAGATAACCCTAAGCACACAAATTTTTATAATATAGGTAGAATAGCAGATCAAGGAGATTTGTCTACGTACTACGGCTATACCACTTTTAATGCAGAAGGTTATACTGCAGTACAAGCAAAAAAATATCCAAAAACGTTAAAAAGCTTAGAGCAGTTTTCTAAGCTTAACGCTTTTGCTTTATTAAAAGAGGGGTATATGTATGTACCTGTAGATAAAGTACCAGTTAAACTAAAAAATACCCAATTACCATTACATATAGTAAACACTGGTTATGTGCTACCTAAAGTAATGCGTTTAACACCTGGTAAAAATCCTAATTTCTTTTTAGAGAAAAATGGAGAGCTAGTGTACGCTATTGTTAATGGGTATTTAATAGATTTGAAAACTAAAAAAGGTTATTTTAAAAACGGACTAATTTTAAAGTAATTAATAACCAAAACCTGTAATTACTTGTTGCGGGTTTCTTAGGATTGTTGTTAGCATTGTAAAACTAATTAATACAATGCTAATAAATACACTTATTACAAATGCTTTGTAAATTACTGGTTTGTTGCCAATGGCACTTTCGTGGATAATTTCTTTTAGTATTCCCATTTTAATATATGTTATAGTGTTAGTAATTGGTTTGCAATTGTAAGTGTAAATAACAATTGCTTGGTATGTTAGTATAACAACTATAGCTAGGAAAACCCTACTTTTTAAACATAAAAAAAGAGCTTCTAAACAGAAGCTCTTTTAATTTATAGGTGTTAATTTTAATATTGTTATAAGCCGCAACCTCCTGTAAAACCATCTGCACTAAATTTAGTTTGTACAGCGCCTTCTCTATTTTGTTTTTTTACTTGTATTACCAAATTACTTGTGCCACTACCATCTCTTTTAGGAGTGCAGTACTCAAATAAGTAAAAACTATTTGCTCTTTCAGATATTTTAGTAGAGATCTCATTAAATGTAGTTTCTAACTCTTCTTTATTAGTGGCAAATACACTAAATGTTTTACCAAGTTCTTTTAAAATTTCAGCATCAATTTCACTACCTAAACCAATAGAAAAGAAAGATATGTTAGGATCTGCATCTGTTACCTTTTTTAAGGCAGCAGCTTTAGTGTATCTAGACGCTTGGTCTGTACCATCTGTAAATAAAACTACAGAGGCTGCACCAATAACATCTTTAGCAGTATTATCTTTTAAATATTTACTTGCTAAATCTGTAGATCTTATTGCTGCTCCGTATAAATCTGTAGAGGCATCAGAGCTAATAGTACTTGTAATACTTTCTATTGCAGCAACTAACTCGTCTCTAGAAGAAGTTAATGGGTTTAGCTCATGTAATTTATCTTCGCCATCAAACCAATGAATACTCATTGTAAAAGAATCACTTTTGTCTTCTTCTTCAGGCATCACATTATTAATAAAACTAATAGACGCAGCTTTTAATTCGTCTAAACTACTATCTAATACACTTTTACTTAAGTCTAATACAAGTAGTGTGCTGTTATTAAAAATTTGTCCGTTTGGAGATATTTTTTTAGATGATTCGGTAGTAGATATTTTATTAAAACAATCATCATTTCTACCTTGTTCATATATTGTAAAATCATCCTCTACTAAACCAACAACAGGGTTGCCGTCTGCGTCAGATACTTTAAAAAAGACTGATACTTTAGAGGGTTTAGCTGTGTATTGTTCTTGTATGGATAATATTAGATCATTCTCGCCAAAACCAAGACAATCATCTACTGTTGTTCCTTTTCCTAATTCACCCTTATCGTTAAAGTCAAAATCTACATCATCATCTGCGTTGCCACAAGAAATAGCTAGTAACGTTAAACAAAAAATAGAAAAAATCTTCAAATTCAATTTCATATATAATAATTTATGTTCATTAGTGTTAACGGCGGTAAACGTACAAAATTATGACTTGCTATGGTAAAGCCTGTTAAAAAATGTTAAGGTTTGTTATTAAATAGTTACACAGCTAGTAATAGTTAAAATTGTACCAGTAAATCTTATTTTTTTTGGTAAATTGTGTTTAATAAAGTTATACTCTTAATTGTTTCACCTATAAATTAACCAATATGCCAGCATACACAGTAAAGATTAACGGAAAAGAACAAACAGTAAATGTTAGTGAAGATACACCTTTATTATGGGTGTTAAGAGATCAATTAAATTTAGTAGGTACTAAGTTTGGTTGTGGTATTGGTCAGTGTGGTGCATGTACAGTGCATATAAATGGTAATGCTGTGCGTAGTTGCTCTACACCAATTAGTGTTATAGCAGAAAAGGAGGTAACAACAATAGAAGGTTTGTCTACAGAAGGTTTACACCCTGTACAAGAAGCTTGGAAAGAGGTAGATGTACCACAATGCGGATATTGCCAAGCGGGACAAATAATGACGGCTTCAGCTTTTTTAGCAAAAAATAGTAGTCCGTCATCAGAAGAAATTAAAAGTGCAATGCACGGTAACATTTGCAGATGTGCAGCTTATAACAGAATCCATAAAGCAGTAGAAGTTGCTGCTAATAAATTAGCCTAATCACTCAATTTAAAAGCAACAACTATGTCAGACTCAAAAATAACATTTAGTAGAAGAAATTTTATAAGAACATCCTCTTTGGCAAGTGGCGGATTATTAATTGGTTTTAATCTTTTTAACTCTTGTAAACCCAATGCAAAAGCACCTGTAGATATTGCAGACTTAGATTATAAAGATTTTAATGCCTACATAAAAATAGCAGAAAACGGAGCTGTAAGTATATTTTCTCCAAACCCAGAAATAGGTCAGGGTGTAAAAACTGCTATGCCTATGTTAATAGCAGAAGAGTTAGATGTAGCTTGGAGCAATGTAAACGTTATACAAGGAGATTTAGATACTGTAAACTTTCAAAGGCAAGTAGCAGGTGGTAGCCAGTCTATACGTCTTGGTTGGGAGCCTCTACGCCAAACTGGTGCTACAGCTAGGCAAATGTTAGTAAATGCAGCAGCAGCCCGTTGGGGAGTAGACCCTAGTAGCTGTACTACAAAAAATGGAGTAATTACAAATGCAAAAGGAGAAACATTAGGTTATGGAGCTGTTGTTACTGAAGCAGCAGTATTAGATGTTCCAGAGAATGTTACCTTAAAAGACCCTAAAGATTTTACCATAATTGGTACAGATGCTGTAAATGTAGATATTGATAAAATTATAACAGGTAAGCCTTTGTTTGGTTTAGATTATAAAGCAGATGGAATGGTGTATGCTGCAGTTGTGCGCCCGCCTGCTTTTGGTAAAAAACTTGTTTCTTTTGATGCTTCTAAAGCTAAAGAATATAGTAACGTTATAGATGTTATTGAGTTTGAAAATAAAATTGCAGTACTAGCAAAAGATACTTGGTCTGCATTTAAAGCAAAAAATAGCATTAAAGCAGAGTGGAAAACTGAAGAAGAATTAGAAAGTACAGAGGACCATAACAAAATATTGCAAGAGTTATTACAAAATAAAGATGCTAAGGTATTACGTGAAGACGGTAATGTAGATAAAGCTTTTGCAGAAGCAGATAAAATATTAGAGCGTACTTATGAAGCTCCTTTTTTACCTCATAATTGTATGGAACCTATGAATTTTTATGCAAATGTAACTGCAGATAAAATTCATTTGGTGGGTCCTATACAAACACCACAGCGTACTGCTGCTGGTATAGCAAATAGTTTAGGTAGAAAGCCTGATGAGGTGCATTTAGAAATGACTCGTATGGGAGGTGGTTTTGGCAGACGTTTATATGGAGATTTTGCTATAGAGGCAGCAACTATATCTAACTTGGCTAAAAAGCCAGTAAAGGTTGTTTACTCTAGAGAAGATGATATGACGGCAGGTATATACAGGCCGGCATCTAAATATAAAATAAAGGCAGCTATTAAAAATGGTAAAATAACAGGCTATCATTTAAGAGAGGCTGCTGTTAATGGTAATATGTACGGATTAATTCCTAACTTTTTTCCGGCTGGAGCTATAGAGAATTATAAGGTTGATGCTGCAAATTACCAAAGTAAAGTTACAACAGGTGCTTGGCGTGCTCCTTATACCAATTTTTTAGCTTTTGCAGAGCAAAGTTTTTTTGATGAACTTGCAGATGAGTTAAATGTAGACCGTGTGCAAATGAGACTAGACCTGTTGCAAAAAGTTAAAGGTACTACAGATGAAAAAATACAGTATTCTCCAGAACGCTTAGAGAATGTTATAAAATTAGCAGTAGAAAAATCTAACTGGGGAAAAACTTCAGATACTACTTACCAAGGTTTTTCTGCGTATTATTGTCATAACTCTCACGTAGCAGAGGTTGCAGATGTAGAAGTGGTAAATGGCCAGCCCGTAGTTAAAAAGGTTACCTGTGTTATAGATTGCGGTATTGTAGTAAACCCAATAGGTGCAGAAAACCAAGCTCAAGGTGGTGTTGTAGATGGTATTGGTCATGCAATGTATGGCGATTTTGCTTTTGATAAAGGAGTGCCTTCTTCTAAAAATTTTGATACATATAGGTTAATAAGAATGAAAGAAGCTCCGGTAGTAGAAACTCATTTTGTAGAAAACAATTTAGCACCAACAGGTTTAGGAGAACCAACCTTACCACCAGCAGGTGCAGCAGTTGCTAATGCATTAAAAGCAGTAACAGGGCATAGGTTTACACAACAGCCTTTTACTAAAAACCCAGAACATTTAAAAGTGCAGAAAAAAGAGATTATAGGTTAAATATGAAAATTTTACTATTTGGAATAACCAAAGATATTATAGGTTCTAGTGTGTTAGACGTTACTAACTTTACAACCAATACACAAAAAACAGTAGGTGATTTACATACCTACTTACAGGAAAAATATCCAGATTTAAGAAAACTGTCGTCATTAGCAATTGCTGTTAATAATGCTTATGCAGAACACAATAGCATATTAAATGATACAGATGAGGTTGCTTTAATACCACCAGTAAGTGGCGGATAATAGTTATACAAACGAAAGGAGAATAATGCTGATAGACAATCATAATAGAAAAATAAATTATTTACGCTTAGCTGTTACAGATCGATGCAATTTGCGTTGCAATTATTGTATGCCGTCTGAGGGAATTAACTTTGCCAAAAATAATAAGCTTTTTACCATTGAAGAGTTGGTAAAACTTAGTGAAATTGTTGTGCCTCAGGGAATAGATAAAATAAGAATTACTGGTGGCGAGCCTTTTGTACGCAAAGACCTTATGGTTTTACTACGTAAACTAGCTGTTTTAAATGGTTTAAATGATATCTCTATAACCACCAATGCAACATTAATTGGCCCGTATATTAGTGAGTTAAAACAATTAGGTATTACCAATATAAATGTAAGCTTAGACGCTATAAATAAAGAAACCTTTAATAAAATTACACGTAGAGATACGTATGACACGGTTTACAGCAATTTAATTAAATTAATTTCTGAAGGTTTTAATGTACGTATTAATTTTATTGTTTTAGACGGACAAAATACAGAGGATATAATTTCTATTTTAGAACTAATGAAGCATTACAACGTTTCTATTAGGTTTTTAGAAGAAATGCCATTTAATGGAGGTTCTAAGGAGTTTTCAACCATAAAATGGGATTACAAAAGTATATTTAATCATATTAAAACTGCTTTTCCTAAAATTGAAAAATTAGAGTCTCCTGCTACATCAACTTCTATCAATTATAAAATTAAAGGCCATAAAAGTACTTTTGGTTTAATACCGTCTTTTAGTAGAACATTTTGTGGGTCTTGTAACAGGTTGCGTATTTCTGCCACCGGAGATGTAATTACGTGTCTATATGCCAAACCAAGCAATAATTTAAGAGCTATTTTAAGAGAAGGAAATTCTGATGAAGCTGTAAAACAACAAATTTTAAAAGCAGTAGGCAGTAGAGCAAAAACAGGATTTGAAGCTCAAAAAAAATACGATGGTATTTTTAGCAATTCAATGACATCTATTGGCGGATAATTGCCTGCATAAACAATCTAAAACTTTTTTATTTTGAATAAAACGGAACTATACGGACTAGTATTAGCTGGTGGTAAAAGCACTAGAATGGGAACAGACAAAGGTGCAATTACCTACCATAATATTCCGCAAAGAGAATATTTATACAATTTACTAGCACAACTATGTAGTAAAACGTATTACAGTATTAGAGAAGATCAAAAAAAAGAATTTTCTAATACTACAAATGTTATTGTAGATGAAAATAAATTTAAAGGACCGTACAATGGTTTGTTAAGTGCATATAATACCAACTCTAATGTAGCTTGGTTGATTGTAGCTTGTGATTTACCTTTGCTAGACTTAACTGCTCTACAGCAACTAATAAAAGAAAGAGATAACACTAAACTGGCAACTGCTTTTGCTACTAAAGAAAGTAAATTACCAGAACCTTTATGTGCAATTTGGGAACCAGAGGCTTTGCAAAAATCTGAAGCGTATTTAAATGCAGGTAATGGTAGTTGTCCGCGTAAATTTTTAATTAATTCAGATTGTAAACTTGTGTATCCAGAACAAGATAAAGTATTGCTTAATGCAAACTCTAAAGAAGAATATGATGTTGCATTGCAAAAAATAGAAGAACAACTTGCTAAATAATTATTATCTATGAATATGAGGTACATTAGACAAACTGTTTTAAAGGAGTTTGGTGATGCTGCACAAGAAAAACTAGCTAAAGCAAAGGTTCTAGTTGTTGGTGTAGGCGGTTTAGGCATTCCTGTTTTACAATATTTAAACGCAATGGGTGTTGGTACTTTGGGTTTGGTAGAAGCAGATACTGTAGATATTACCAATTTACAACGTCAGGTATTGTATACAGAAGCTGAGGTTGGAGCATCTAAGTTAGCAACAGCTATAGAAAAATTAAAAGCTCAAAATAGCAATACATTATTTAAACAGTACAATACATTTTTAGCAAAGGATAATGTTTTAGATATAGTTTCTGGTTTTGATGTGGTTGTAGATGCTTCGGATAATTTTGCTACTAGATATTTAGTTAACGATGCTTGCATTATTTTAAACAAACCTTTTGTTTCTGGAGCAATACAGGGTTTTGAAGGTCAGCTAAGCGTTTTTAATTATAAAGGCGGACCAACATACCGTTGTTTGTTTCCTAATATGCCTTCTGCTCATGAAATACCTAATTGTAATGAAAACGGAGTGCTTGGTGTAGTGCCTGGTATAATTGGTAATTTACAAGCTTTAGAAACTGTAAAGTTACTAACAGGAGTAGGAGAGGTGTTGTCTGGAGAATTATTATTATTCAATGGTTTGCATCAAACTTATAATAAAATAAAATTTGCAGCTGTAAATAAGAATTTAAAACGTACTGAACTGGAAGATTCTTATGGTGATAATGGTTGTGCTACAGGAGCATCAATCACAATTAAAGAATTTAAAGAGTTAGTTGATAATAATACCAATTTTCAATTGATAGATGTGCGTACTATTAATGAGTACAATGTTTATCATATACCAAACTCTATACATATACCACTTGCAGAGTTAGATTTTCATCTATCCAAAATAAAAAATAATACCACAACATATGTTATTTGTCAGTCAGGTAAACGTAGCAAAATAGCGCAAAACCAACTAGCAGAAAAAACTATAAGTGTAGTAAATGTAGAAGGTGGTATAAATGCTTTTAAAAGCATAGAAATAGTGTAAATGATAACATTTAAAGAAGCATATAATAGCGTATTGCAACACACGGTAGATTACGGTACAGAACAAGTACTGTTAAAAGATGCTGTAGGTAGAGTTTTATCTGTAGATATTAAGGCTGACAGGGATTTTCCGCCATTTAACAGAGCAACAAAAGATGGTATAGCATTGTCTTTCTCTGCAATAAATGATGGTCAAAGTTTATTTAAAATTGAAGCGGTAATACCAGCAGGTAACCCTACAATAGAACTTAAGGATAAAACGGCATGTGTAGAGATTATGACAGGCGCAGTTGTACCCAAAAGTACAGATGTAGTGGTAATGTATGAAGATGTTGTAATACATAATGGTTTTGCAAAATTACAAAAACAGCCAGTTAAAGGTCAAAATATACATATAAAGGGTAGTGATGAGCTTAAGGGTGCCACTGTATTACGTAAAAATACACTAATTACTGCAGCAGAAATTGGTGTGCTTTCTGCTGTTGGCGCAGCTAAGGTATGGGTTAAAAAGTTACCTAAAATTACAACAATTGCTACAGGTAATGAGTTGGTAGAGGTTGCAGAAGTTCCGTTACCGCACCAAATACGTAAATCTAACATAAACTCTTTATATGCGGCTTTGCTAAATGAACACATACTTGCGCAAACGTTACATTTACAAGATAGTAAGGAGGCTATAAAAGATGCTTTAGAGGTAGCTTTGAAAACTAATGATGTATTGTTGCTGAGTGGCGGAGTTAGTAAGGGTAAATTTGATTTTTTACCAATAGCATTAGAAGAATTAGGCGTAGAAAAAGTTTTTCATAAAGTATTACAAAGACCAGGAAAACCATTTTGGTTTGGGGTTCACAAAGCAACTAATACAGTAATTTTTTCGTTCCCAGGTAACCCAGCATCTACTTTTGCCAACTACCATATTTATTTTAAACCTTGGTTAAATAAAAGCTTAGGTTTAACGGTTTCTAATAATTATGTTATTTTAAACGAAGAACTTGATAATAAAGGTAGTTTAACCTTATTTTTACGTGTTAAAGTTACTTTTACTAACGGTAAACTACTTGCAAACAGAATTATAGAAAACGGTTCTGGTGATTTAACCAGTTTGGCAAATTGCGATGGCTTTATTTGTATAGCCCCAAACAAAAACAGTTATAACAAAGGAACTTTGGTACCTTTTATACAAACAAGGAGATTATTGTAAAATGACGCATGAACTTAAAAAAATTGTAACGGCTTATACTAAAGCTAAACAGCAAAATATAAAAACTGTTTTAGCAACTGTTGTTGCCCTAAATGGCTCATCATACAGGCGTCCGGGAGTACGTATGCTTATATTAGAGAACGGAGAAACCGTTGGTGCTGTTAGCGGTGGTTGTGTAGAAAAAGAAGTAGTAAGGCAAGCTGCAACTGTTTTTACAACTGGTGTAGCTAAGGTAATGACATATGATGGTAGATATAGATTAGGTTGTGAAGGTATTTTATATGTTTTGCTAGAGTCTTTTACACCAAACACAGTTTTTTGTGATACGTTTTGGAAAGTAGTAGCAGATAGAGATGATTTTAGTATTACATCATATTTTGAGCAAAAAGATGCTGAAAATGGTAGTTTTGGATCTGTTTTTAGTTTTTTTAATAAAAAATATGCAGTTTATGATAAGTTTCAACTTAATAAAGAACTACCTGCTTTTACTCAAAATTTAAAGCCTTGTTTTAAATTAATGATTATTGGAGCAGAACATGATGCTGTACAATTAACATCTTATGCTGCCTTAACGGGTTGGGAAGTTACCGTTTGTGTTATTCCTAAAGAAGAGAAACAATTATCAGATTTTCCTGGAGCAGAGAGTATACAAGTTGCAGTGCCAGAGCTACTAGAGGTTTCTAAAATAGATAACCAAACCGCAGTTGTTTTAATGACGCATAGTTATGTAAAAGATCTACAGTATTTATTGGCATTAAAAAAAGCACAGCCAATATACATAGGTTTATTAGGGCCAACAACCAGAAGAGAAAAATTATTAAATGAGTTTATAGAACATTATCCAGAGGTAAATGATGCTTTTTTAGATGTAATTCACGGTCCGGCTGGTTTACACATAGGAGCAGAAACACCACAAGAAATTTCTATAGCAATAGTAGCAGAAATATTAACAGTAATAAGAAAAACAAAACCTATACGATTAAAAGATAAAATTGGAAAAATACACAACTAAACTATAACAATGAAAATAGCTAATATTATTTTAGCTGCGGGTTCATCAACTAGAATGCAACAAACTAAACAAGTATTACCTTATAAGGATACAACACTTTTGGGTAATGCAGTACAACAAGCAGAGGGCACAGCTCTGTTAGATGTTTATGTAGTTCTAGGTGCAAACGCAGCCGAAATTAAAACACAAATTAACGTAAAAGAAGAACAAGTTTTTATCAACCTAAATTGGAAGAAAGGGCTTGGGAGTTCTATTGCTCACGGAATTGTAGAATTACAAAAACTAGACGAAGAGTACAGTGCTGTTTTAATATCATTGGCAGATCAGCCATTAATAGACAGTGCATACCTTACTAAAATGGTAAGTCTGTTTTCTACATCGGTTAGTACCATTGTTGCAACAAACTATGGAGAAAGAGTAGGTGTACCTGCTATTTTTGATTCTCAATACTATGCAGAATTAAGAGAATTAAATGAAGATTTTGGAGCTAAAGAGATTCTTATAAAACACGCAAGTGAAATTGTAATGGTAGAACCTAATGGTAAAGAAATTGATGTAGATACACAACAAGATTACAACAGTATTGCACATTAAAATTGTCTGTAATCTTTAGCAAATAAACAACCTCTAAATTTTTAGAGGTTTTTTTATGCTTAAAAGTGTGATTTTTTTAAGGTAACTTATACTAATATTATAAATTAAAGTTGCTTATGAGCAAGGAAGAAAAATTTGTAGAGCTTATACAAAACAACCAAGGATTAATATTTAAGGTTACCACTGTATACACTAATAATAAAGCAGATCAGCAAGATCTTTATCAAGATATTGTATACCAACTCTGGAAGTCTTTTGATAGTTTTAATAACCAATCTAAAATAAGTACTTGGTTGTACAGAGTAGCTTTAAATACTGCATTAACAAAAATTAAAAAGCACACTAAAAAACCTAAGAGCGTGCCTATAGAGAAAGTAATTGTGCAACAAGCAGAAGATTATAACCCTATTTATGAAGAGCAATTAAAACTTGTTTATGCCCAAATACAGCAGCTAAATGTATTAGAAAAGGCCCTTATGTTATTGCTGTTAGAAGGAAAAAAATATGAAGAGATAGCAGAAATTGTTGGTATTACCACTAGTAATGTTGGAACCAAAATTTCAAGAATAAAACAAAAATTAAAGAATAACATTTTAAAGCAATAATTATGAATATTGATGAAATGCAAGCTGTTTGGCAACAAATGGATAAAGATTTAAAAAAACAGAAAAAAATAACCAATACATTAGTTATGAAAATGACACAAGAGCGTTATAAAAACAAGTTTGGAAAATTAGCAACTTATGAAACTTTAGGAGCTTTAGTTTGCTTTGTAGCTGCTATTGTAATAGTTTTTAATTTTGGTAAATTAAACACGTGGTATTTGGCTTTGTGTGGTGTACTTTTAACGGTTTACTTTGTAGCATTACCAGCTTTAGTTTTAAAATATTTGTATGCTATTAAAGCTATAAATATTGATGTTGCTAGCTATGCAGTAACGTTAAAAAAATATCTAAAGGCAAAAAATAAGCTGCTATTAGTACAACAATTAGGTATTTACTTAAATTTTGTAGCATTGTTATTAGTTATTCCTGTTTTTTCTAAACTATATAAAAACAAAGATGTTTTTATAACTCCAAATACAACTTGGTTTTGGTTAGTTCCTGTATTAGTAGTATTACTATTAGTTGTGTCTAAATGGGGATACAATTGTTATGTAAAAATAACCAGTTCTGCAGAAAACTTACTTAAAGAACTAGAGTAACTAGCATAGCATCAAAATAAAAAAAGCAGCCATAATTAGGCTGCTTTTATTTTTTTTAAAATATAGTGTTTATAAATGAAATAATCCTCCTTTAGGAATTGCATGAAAGCCAGTTGGTTTTACTGCGTTTTCAACTTTTTCAATTTCAACTATTTCTGTAGTATGTATTGTAATTTCAGCAGGAAAAACGTCAGTATTTACTAATACATCTTTAATACCATTAACCGTAAGTATTGCTTCTACAACTTTAGCAACTTCTACTTGTTCTTTTGCGTTTGTGGTAAATACTTTACCGTGGTTACCAGGTATTACATTATCAGAAAGTAAACTCATTATATATGTTTTTAAGGGTGTGTATAATCAAAATATTTACAAAATTAAATATTATTACCTGCAACCTCTAATTTAATAACCTAAAAAAAGTATAATTGTTTAAAGTTTTACGTCTAAACTTATACTATACATGGTTTTAATTTTTAAATTGGTTGTGTAATATGCAAGAGTTATTGTCAGAAATAAAAAAGTGTACTGTTTGCAGTGCTAAATTGGCTTTAGGGCCACGGCCAATAGTTAGTGCCTCTGCAAAAAGCAAAATTGTTATTGTTGGTCAGGCTCCAGGTAGCATAGTGCATAACACCGGTATTCCTTGGAACGATAAAAGTGGAGAAAACTTAAGAAACTGGATGGGAATATCTACAGAAGATTTTTATAATACAGATAAAGTAGCTATTATTCCTATGGGCTTTTGTTACCCAGGCAAAGGCAAATCAGGAGATTTACCACCAACAAAAGAATGTGCTCCTTTATGGCATAAGCAAATTTTAAATGGTATTAAAAATGTACGTTTAACACTTTTAATTGGTGCTTATGCACAGTCTTACTATTTAGGAAATAAAGCAGAAAAAACACTTACACAAACGGTTAAAAATTACCACACATATTTGCCAAATTATATGGTGCTACCACATCCGTCTCCAAGAAATAATATATGGCAAGCAAAAAATAAATGGTTTGTTACAGATGTGTTACCAGAGCTTAAAATACAAGTAAAAGAAATATTAAAATAAAGCTTAAAAGTTTTAAAACCATTAATTATCAAAAAATTAACTTTGAAAAAACAGCTTAATACTAATTTATATTTTAAATTTTGTATATTTGTAGCCTAAAAGAAAGTTTAAATACACAAACACGTGGTTCCTATAAATCCTGACTCTAGATCTTTTTAGACAGGTTCTTAAGCAAAAGTCGCCCATCTACGTATTTACTCCATTCCTTTTTAAAGAGCTATACAGGCTAAGTACAATTCTAAAAAATAGTTAATTTTAATGGCGAGATCGCAACAGACATTCGGTAAAAAAGAAAAAGAAAAAAAACGTTTAAAAAAACGTGAAGAAAAAGCAAAGCGTAAAATAGAAAGAAAAGCAAACTCTAAAGGTGGAGAGTTTGAAGATATGATTGCGTACGTTGATGAAAATGGACACCTTACCGATACGCCTCCAGATCCAACTAAAAAAGTTAAAGTTGACGCAGAAAGTATTGTTATAGGTATTCCTAAGAAAGAAGAAATGGAAGAAGAAGATCCAGTAAGAAACGGTAAAGTTTCTTTCTTTGACACTTCTAAAGGTTTCGGCTTTATTATTGACGCAGAAAATAACGAAAAGTATTTTGTACACGTTAGTGGTTTAATAGATGAAATATCTGAAAATGATAAAGTAAGCTACGAACTAGAAAGAGGTATGAAAGGTATGAATGCCGTTCGTGTAAAAAGAATATAGTACAATACCAACATATTGTATACAAAACGGTCATATTTAGTATGACCGTTTTTTTTAAATCTAATTTTGTAGTCATAACTATACGACTAGAAAATAACTTGTAACTTTGTCCAAAATATTATAAATGGAATCTTTCTCTGACTTTAATCTTAAAAAACAATTGCATTATGCAATTGACGACTTAGGGTTTACAACTCCAACACCTATACAAAAAGAAGCTTTCCCGGTAGTTATGTCTGGTAAAGATATGATAGGTATTGCACAAACAGGTACAGGGAAAACCTTTGCTTATATGTTGCCAATTTTACAAGATTTGGCTTTTTCTAAGCAAAAAAATCCAAGAGTATTAATTTTAGTGCCAACAAGAGAATTGGTTTTGCAAGTTGTAGAACAAATAAACAGTTTTACTAAGTACATTAATGTACGCGTAATGGGCGTTTATGGTGGTACAAATATGAACACGCAAGCACAAGCAGTATCTCAAGGATCAGATATTATTGTAGCAACACCTGGCCGTTTATATGATCTTGTTTTGGCAAGAGCTTTGCAATTAAAATCTATAAAAAAATTAGTTATAGATGAAGTAGATGTAATGCTAGATTTAGGTTTTCGTTTTCAGATAACTAATATTTTTGAATTGCTACCAACTCGTAGGCAAAACATTATGTTTTCTGCTACAATGACAGATGATGTAGAAACACTAATAAACGATTTTTTTATAAATCCCGAAAAAGTATCTATTGCCGTAAGTGGTACTCCGTTAGATAATATATCGCAAACTTGTTATGCTGTACCTAACTTTTATACCAAAGCAAATTTATTGGTACACTTGTTAAAAGACAAAGAAACCTATAAAAAAGTATTAGTTTTTGTTGCCAATAAGCGTTTTGCAGATCGTTTATTTAATTCTTTAGAAGAAATTTTTTCTGATGAATTATGTGTAATTCACTCTAATAAAACTCAAAATTACAGAATACGTTCTATAAACCAGTTTGATGAAGGTATTAATAGAATATTGGTAACCACAGACGTTATGGCACGTGGTTTAGATTTAGATAAAATATCTCACGTAATTAATTTTGATACGCCTACTTTTCCTGAAAACTATATGCACCGTATTGGTAGAACAGGTAGAGCAGAGGAAGAAGGAAATTCTATTTTGTTTTATACAGAAAAGGAAGAGCAGTATAAAGATGCTATTGAGGAGTTAATGGATTATAAAATACCAACTATTACTATACCAGAAAGTGTAGAAATTTCTAAAGAATTAATACCAGAAGAGCGACCAAAAATTTTAGAGCACCACAATCCTATTAATCTTAATGCAGAAGAAAGAGGTGCTAGCTTTCATGAAAAGAAAGAGAAAAATAAAAAAGTAAATAAAGGTGGTTCTTATAAGTTTGAAATTGCCAGAAAATATAAGAAACCAAAAACAAGAGGAGATAAAAACTATAATAAACGTAATAAGAAGAAATAGTGTTTATTCTTCTTCAAGTAAAGACGTATATTTTTGTTTTGCAAAGGTGGTTAGTTCTTCAAAAAAAGAAGTAAATTCATCTTCAAACTCATTGTAATGTTCTTTTAAATCTACAATGGCAAAATTCATTTTAGATCTGTTTTTTGTACGTCTATTCATTCCGTCTAAAACCTTAGAAATACCCGTTAAGCTTGCATAACTAAGTATCCAATTATCAGCAATCATATAAGGCATCATACGCTTTGTGTTTTCTGGTAGTATAAGATAATTGTCTTCTAAAAGATCATAAAATTTTTCTACAAATTCATCCAAAGGAGTATCAGAGTAATTCTTCCAATTTTTAGCTAAAAAGTGGTCATAAAAAATGTCTACAATTACACCGCTATAATGTCCGTAATTTTCGTGTAATTTTTTAGTGCTTTTACGTACCGTTTTGTGCGCGTCTGTAAAAGTATCTATATGCCTGTGTAAGGTAATTCCCTTTTGTATTTTTTTAGGTAAGTGTTTGTACTTGTTTCCCCTAATGCTATCTGCTATAAAGTTCCCTATAGTAATTTCATCATCTTCAAAAGAAAGGTAAATGTGTGCAAGAAAATTCATAAGTCGATATTAGCATTCTTAAAATCGAATTTACAAATTCAAAACATAAGAATTGCTTTTGTACATGTATATTTGTAAAAACTTTTATAATATATATGACACTAATCAAATCTATTTCGGGAATACGAGGAACAATAGGGGGTAAGCCTTCAGAAAATTTAACACCATTAGATGCAGTAAAATTTGCTGCTGCTTATGGTATTTGGTTAAAGGAGTATGCTAAAAAAGATAAATTAAAAGTAGTTATTGGCCGTGATGCTAGGTTGTCTGGAGAAATGATTCAGAATTTAGTTGTATCTACCTTGGTAGGCTTAGGTATAGATGTAGTAGATTTAGATTTGTCTACTACACCAACTGTAGAAATTGCAGTGCCTTTAGAGAAGGCAGATGGTGGTATTATATTAACGGCTAGCCACAACCCAAAGCAATGGAATGCTTTAAAGCTTTTAAATGAAAAAGGAGAATTTTTAAATGCAGAACAAGGGGCTAAAATTTTAGCAATAGCAGAAAAAGAAGATTTTACTTTTGCAGATGTAGATGATTTAGGATCTATCTTAAAAAATGACTCTTACATAGATATACATATTGATGAAGTTTTAAACTTATCATTGGTAGATAAAGAGGTAATTAAAGCAGCTAAATTTAAAGTAGTTGTAGATGGTGTAAACTCTACCGGTGGTATTGCAATACCAAAATTGTTAGAAGAATTAGGAGTAGAAGTTGTAAAATTATATTGTGATCCTACAGGTCATTTTCCTCATAACCCAGAACCATTAAAAGAGCATTTAGCAGATATATGTGAATTGGTAGTTAAAGAAAAGGCAGATTTTGGTATTGTAGTAGACCCAGATGTAGACCGTTTAGCTTTTATTAGCAATGATGGTGAAATGTTTGGAGAAGAGTATACTTTAGTTGCTTGTGCAGATTACGTATTGGGTAAAACTAAAGGTAATACTGTATCTAACTTATCTTCTTCTAGAGCACTTAGAGATATTACAGAAAAACACGGTGGCACGTATGAAGCTGCTGCAGTTGGAGAAGTAAATGTAGTTACTAAAATGAAGGCTAATAACGCAGTTATTGGAGGTGAAGGTAATGGAGGTATAATTTACCCAGAAAGTCATTATGGTAGAGATTCTTTAGTTGGTACAGCTTTATTTTTAATGCTTATGGCAGAAAAGGGTGGTACTGTTGCAGAATTAAGAGCTAGTTACCCAAGCTATTTTATGAGCAAAAAGAAAATACAATTAACACCAGGTTTAGATGTTGATGGTATTTTGGTTGCTATGGCAGATAAATATAAGAATGAAGATATATCTACAATAGATGGTGTAAAGATAGATTTTGCAGAAAATTGGGTACACTTGCGTAAGTCTAACACAGAGCCAATTATTAGAATATATACAGAAGACAAAAGTCAGGCTGAAGCAGATAAGCTTGCAGACCGTATAATTGCAGAAATTAAAGAAGTAGCAGGTTTGTAATATACAGGCTGTGTTAAAACAAAAAACTCATTGCTTTTAAAGGCAATGAGTTTTTTTATTTGTCAAATTTAGGTTTTTTACCCGCATGTTTCCAACGTTTGTGCGTCCATAAATAATACTCAGGTTTTTCTTTAATTTGCTCTTCAGTAAGTCTTAAAAACTCTTCAGTAATGTAATCTTTTTCGGTTTCTTTGCCAGCTAAAGTTATAGGTATAAATTCAACTTTATAATATCCTCTTTTTACTTTAGACACTTTTGCATACACTACTGCTAAATCTAGTTTTCTAGCTAAAGTTTCTGCTCCGTTGTGTATAGGCACGTTTAACCCCATAAAATTGCTCCAGTGTTGGGCTCTAGAGTACTGGGGAGATTGGTCGCTTACCATACCGTATATAGCTTTTACTCCCCGTTTTTCGTTTCTAATAACAGTTTTTACGGTATCTTTTTGTGTAATGGGAGTAGTGTTCCAGCGTGCTCTTAAGTTTCTTATCCATTTATCAAAATACTTATTAGCAATTTTTTGATATACAGCATAGCCTTCAGTATCTATAAGGTTATTAATACTTACCATCCATTCCCAATTGGCATAATGGGCACAAACTAATAAAATACTTTTATTTTTTTCAATGGCTTTAAGTTTGTCTATATCAACAACATTAAACCTTTTTTTTACTTTAGCTTTAGACAAGCTCATTGTTTTTACCATTTCCATAAACATATCACACATATGTTTATAAAATTTTATTCTAATGGTTTTTAGTTCCTCATCTGACTTATCAGGAAATGTAAGTTTTAAATTGTCTAAAACTACTTTTTTACGGTAACCAAATACACGAAATACAAAAAAGTACATAATATTAGAAACCCCATAAAATAAAGTATGTGGTAATATAGAAACAACCCAAAGTATAGGATAAACTAAAATAAAAACTAGTAACTGCATTAAGAATAAAATTATGCAAATATAACTATATTTGACGCTAAACTACAGCAGTTAAAACATGAAATTACACCCAGTTACAATAGTCATAATAGCTTTAAATATAATTTTTACCTTAAAAGGGTTAAAAGACACTTCTTTTTTTGAACGCTACAAGTTTAGTATTGGAGGTATAAAAGCAGGACAAAAAGAAAGAATGTTTACTTCTGGCTTTTTGCACGTAGATATATCGCACATATTTTTTAACATGTTTACGCTTTATTTTTTTGCTAATGTAGTTATAGCATATATGGGACCTTTATACTTTGTGCTTATGTATGTAATAAGTTTATTAGCAGGCAGTTTGTTGGCTTTGTTTTTTCATAAAAATGAGCCTTATTATAGTGCAGTAGGGGCAAGTGGTGCTGTAACAGGTATTTTATATGCAGCAATTTTATTAGAGCCTAATATGCGTTTGGGTATTATGTTTATACCAATACCAATGCCAGCATATGTTTTTGGTATAGGGTATTTATTGTACTCTATTTATGGGATGAAAAAGAGAATTGGTAATATTGGGCATACAGCGCATTTTGGTGGAGCTATAGGAGGTTATGTAACAACCTTATTTTTTATGCCTAATTTAATTTTTACAGATACATTAGTAGTTGTATTAATGGCTATACCTATAATAGTTTTATTTGTTTTAGATAAAATGGGAAAAATATAACCTTGTAATAGTATAAAAAATTAAAAAGGCCGAAACTAAAACTAGTTTCGGCCTTTTTTTATAGTATTAATACTATTGTAGTAATTCTGCTATTTTCTTTTCTAAGTCGTCTCCTCTTAGGTTTTTAGCAATAATAACACCTTTTTCATCTAAAATAAAAGTAGAAGGTATAGATGTAACATTGTATAATTTAGCAATTTCTTGTACGTCTTTTTCATTGTATACGTGACTCCAAGGTAAGCCATCTTCTTCAATAGCTTTTTTCCATTCAGTTGCATTTTTATCTAAAGAAACACCAACAATATTTAATCCTTTATCATGGTATTTGTTATATACATTTACAACATTAGGATTCTCTTTTCTACAAGGTACACACCAAGCCGCCCAAAAATCTACTATTGTTACTTTGCCTAAAGCATCTTTTAATGCTAAAGGTTCTCCGTTTAAGTTGGGAGCTGTAAATTCTGGTGCTTTTGCGCCAATAGAAGTTGCTTTGTTTTTATTTATCATTTCTAAGATAGCCGTAACTGCAGCTGTATTTTTAACCTCTTCAGATAAATTATTAACAAGTTCGCTAATTTCATCTTCTGTTAAAATTCTGTTTTGAAACAATCTGTTAATTACCATTCCAGATATTACAGCATTAGGGTTTTCTTTAACAAAGTTAACTTCAAACTCTTTTCCTTCTTCTTGTATTTCCTTTATTTCATCTTGTAAAGCTTTTACAGTAGCTGTATCCTGAGCCATAGCAGCTTTTTGATAATCTTTTTGTATAGATTGTACTTTTTCTCCTATTTTTTTAGACCCTTCAATAAAATCTGTAAACATATCGTTTTGTGGTGTACCAGATATAATAACGTTTCTTAAGCTATCTTTATGAGCACTCATTTCAATAGTTCCTTGTTCAGGAAAAAACATCATATTACCTCTTACTTTGTCAATAAATACATAGTAAGGATCTAATGTAGTAGGTATAGGCGTATTAAATACAAACTTGCCATCTTTTACAGTAACAGTATCTATTTCTTTAACAGAATTGTTTTCTCCTGCTGTTTTTAAAAACACTTGTGTACCATCTGCAACATCTCCTCTAAGGTTTCCGTTAAGTACAACTGAATCTGTTTTTTCTCCACAAGACACTGCTAATACAGCAATAGTAAGCGTAACTAGTAATTTTTTCATTATAAGTTTTTATTTTTATGTGTTACAAATGTAGGTAAACTAAAAGTGATAAAAAAAGCCCTTAACATTTTGCATGGTAAGGGCTTGTTTATCTTTATTTTAACTATTAAAACTTGTATCGTAGACCAAGTGCAATATCAAAGTCAAAATTATCACTAAAATGCTCGTAGCCTGTTAAGCCAATTTCTGGTCTAATATCTAAAGAGACTAGTAATGGAAAGTCAAAATTATACTCTATACCTACATCACCAGCAGCAAAAATAAACAAACCACCATCTGGTTTTTGAACGTTTGAAGGATTGCTTGGATCTGCAATAGGCTCAAAATCTACACTACCAAAACCTGCACCTGCACCATAGTACCAGTTAAAGCCATTGTCTATAGCAAATACCCATTGGTGTATACCAGAAACTTTAAAGGCATCAAAGTTTTTGCTATCTCTCCAACCTAAATTGGCTTCTAAACGTGTATATCTTGTTAAACTTTTTTGGTATGACAATTCTGCTCCAAATCCTTTGCTATCTCCTAGTCTTAAACCTGCTGTATGCTCTGCAATATCTTGAGCACTTAGAGTGGCTGTTATCAAAAAAACAAAAAACGGAATTACTTTTAAGATTTTCATAATACTATATAATTTTGATGTAAAAATATGATGTTTAAATTACTTTTAAGTGAATAAAAACTTATTTTAGTTCCCAAAAATTATACCAAATTGAATACCGAACTACTTAACTCACTAGAACAGAATTTAGAAGGAGATTTATTTGTAGATAAACTTTCTACTACTTTATATGCTACTGATGCATCTGTATATAGAAAAATTCCGTTAGCTGTTGCTTTACCAGAAACAACAGAAGACATAAAAACACTTATACGTTTTGCATCAGAAAATAATATAGGTTTAATACCAAGAACAGCTGGTACATCTTTAGCAGGGCAATGTGTTGGTGACGGTATTGTGGTAGATGTGTCTAAACACTTTACTAAAATAATTAGTGTAGATAAAGATAAAAGGCAAGTTACTGTACAACCTGGAGTTATAAGAGATGAATTAA
Organism: Cellulophaga geojensis KL-A; assembly: GCF_000568425.1. Lineage (NCBI taxonomy): Bacteria > Pseudomonadati > Bacteroidota > Flavobacteriia > Flavobacteriales > Flavobacteriaceae > Cellulophaga > Cellulophaga geojensis. The sequence continues at coordinate 207,076 of NZ_ARZX01000002.1, read as the reverse complement.
ATCTTTTTTTAGAGCCTTATGGTTTGTTTTTTGGTCCTAATACCTCTACATCTAATAGATGTATGATTGGTGGTATGGTTGGTAATAACTCATCAGGAACTACGTCTATACAATACGGTATTACTAGAGAAAAAACAGTATCGCTAAAAGCAATTTTAGCAGATGGCTCCGAAGCAAATTTTGGAAACTTAACTACAGAAGAGTTTCATGAAAAAAGACAGCTAGACACCTTAGAGGGAAAAATTTATAATTCAATTTTTGATGAATTAAGTATAAAAGAGACACAGCAAGAAATTATTACACAGTTTCCAAAACCATCTATTCACCGAAGAAATACAGGCTATGCAGTAGATGAACTATTGCATAATAGCGTTTTTGGTAATGAGGGTAGTTTTAATATGTGTAAGCTATTAAGTGGTAGTGAAGGTACTTTGGCTTTTACAACAGAAATTACATTAAGTCTAGATCCAATTCCGCCAAAATATGCGGCAATGGTTGTTACGCATTACACCTCTCTAGAAGATTGTTTAGCAGATGTTGTACCAGTTATGGAGCACCAATTGCATTTGTGTGAAATGATGGATAAAGTTATTTTAGACTGTACTAAAAACAATAGAGCACAGCTAGCAAATAGGTTTTTTGTAGAAGGTGACCCGGCAGCATTATTAATGCTAGAGTTAAAGGCAGAGACTAAGGCAGATTTAAATTATTTAATAGATAGTTTATTAAAGACAATTAAAAAATCTGGATTAAGTTATGCTAACCCAATATTATTTGGTGATGATATTAAAAAAGCTGTAGAATTGCGTAAAGCTGGTTTAGGACTTTTAGGTAATATGGTGGGGGATAAAAAAGCTGTTGCTTGTATAGAAGACACCGCTGTAGCCATAGAAGATTTAAAAGAATTTATTGGTGAGTTTTCTACAATAATGAAAGGTCATAACCAAAGCGCTGTATATTATGCGCATGCAGGAGCAGGAGAATTACATTTACGTCCTATTTTAAATTTAAAAAAGGGAGAAGATGTTAAGCTGTTTAGAGCAATTACTACAGATGTAGCTAATTTAACAAAAAAATATAACGGTTCTTTTAGTGGTGAGCACGGAGATGGTATTGTGCGTGCCGAGTTTATACCACTAATGATTGGTGAAAAAAATTACCAGTTGCTACGCAGAATAAAATCTTACTTTGATCCTAAAGGAATTTTTAACCCAGGTAAAATAGTAGACTCTTACCCAATGGATGAGTCGTTTAGGTATAAAGTAGACCGTAAAGAACCAGAGATAGAAACATTGTTAGATTTTTCTGAGAGCGAAGGCATACTTAAAGCTGCAGAAAAATGTAACGGTAGTGGCGATTGCAGAAAAACAGAAAAAGCATCTGGAGCAATGTGTCCTAGCTACCACGTTACACGTAACGAAAAAGATACAACCAGAGGTAGGGCAAATACTTTAAGAGAAATGCTTACCAACACAGACCAAGCCAATAAGTTTAATCAAAAAGAACTTAAAGAGGTTTTTGATCTTTGTTTAAGTTGTAAAGCTTGTTCTAGTGAGTGCCCTAGTAATGTAGATGTAGCAACTTTAAAGGCAGAGTTTAGCTACCAATACCAAGAAGCAAACGGTTATTCTTTTAGAAATAAATTGTTTGCCTATAATACTAAATACAACGCCTTGGGTAGTAAAATACCAAAAGTCACCAATTTTATGTTTAATTCTTCACTTTTTGGAGGTATAATTAAAAATATTAGCGGTGTAGCTCCAGAGCGTAGTTTACCTAATGTTTATAAATTTAATTTTGATAAGTATTTAGGTCAAATAGACACATCTGTTAAAAAAAGCCTAGGTAGTGTTGTTTTGTATATAGATGAGTTTACTAAATATTTAGATGTTAATTTAGGTATAGATGCCATACAAGTACTTACAAAACTGGGGTATAATGTAGAGTTGTTTTATGCAGAAAGCGGAAGAACATTTATTTCTAAAGGATTTTTAAAAGAAGCTAAAGAACTAGCTTTAAAAAACGTAGTACGTTTAAAAGAATATACAGATAAAGGTTTGGTTATTGTTGGTTTAGAGCCATCTGCAATTTTAACCTTTAGAGATGAGTATAAAAAATTGGTAAGCGATAAAGACTTGGTAAATACTTTAGCTAAAAATTCATTTATTATTGAAGAGTTTTTGGCATCAGAAATAGAAAAAGGGAAAATTTCCAAAAATCAGTTTACTAAAGAGGCCAAAACAGTAAAAATACATAGCCATTGTCATCAAAAATCATTAAGCAACCAAAAAGTTACTTTTGATGTGTTAAACATTATAGAAAACTACAAAGTATCTATAATTAGCTCTGGTTGTTGTGGTATGGCTGGTTCTTTTGGTTACGAAAAAGAACATTATAGCACAAGTATGGCTGTTGGTAATTTAAAATTATTTCCTGCAGTTAATAATAGTGATAAAGATGTTATTATTTCTGCAAACGGAACAAGTTGTAGACATCAAATATATGATGGCACAAAGCGTAAGGCTTTGCACCCTATAACAATTATAAAAGAAGCACTTGTATAAGTTATAAGTGCTTCAATTTATTATTCTGTGGCATTACCTTCAGTCTTGTCTTTTTTTGTACTGGTGTTAGTGCTGGTAATAGAATTGATAAGTTGTTGCATATCCATATTTTTTATTTCTTCATCAGCAAAAAAAGGGGATAGTTTATCATGGTTGTATTGGTAAAGTTTCCAACGTTTAAAGGAATATTCTAAAGCCGTTAAATTTTCTACCCAATCACCAGAGTTTAAATATACACATCTACCGTGTTTATTTTCTTTAAGTTCTTTTTTGGGTTGGTGTATATGTCCGCAAGCAACATAATCATACCCTTTTTCTATAGCTAAATTAATAGCAGTTTCTTCAAAATTACTAATGTACTTTACAGCACCTTTTACACTGTTTTTTATACGTTTAGATAAAGAGTATTTTTCTTTCCCCATTTTGGTTAACCCCCAATTTAGAGCTCTATTTATAAGTATTAACAAGTCATACCCTTTGCCACCTAATTTAGCTAACCATTTAGCATTGGTTATAGATGCATCAAAAACATCACCATGAAAAAACCAAGCTTTTTTTCCGTCTAAATCTAAAACTAGCTTATCTACAATTTGTACATTACCCATAATGGTGCCACTAAACTTACGTAACATTTCATCATGGTTACCAGTTATGTAATATACCTGTACGCCTTTAGAGGCCATACCAATAATTTTTTTTAAAACCTTCATATGTGAAGATGGAAAGTAACGTTTGCTAAATTGCCAAACATCTACAATATCACCATTTAAAATTAAAATTTTGGGGTCAATACTATTTAAATAAATTAGTATTTCATCTGCATGGCAACCGTATGTGCCTAAGTGAACATCAGAAATTACAGCAACATCAATTTTTCTTTTCTTCATCTTTACTAGTTTATACAAACTAACTATTTCTATATGAACTAAATATAAACAACTAATGAAAATTTTGTGATGATTGTGTTAAGTACATATTAAGACATATCTAAATTTTATATTCTGATGCTTATAAATTACCTTTGGGACTTATACATACCAATACAATAATTTAGATGGCAGGAAACACTTTTGGTAACCTTTTTAAGGTAGCAACCTTTGGAGAATCTCACGGAGTAGCAATAGGCGGAGTAATAGATGGTTGTCCGTCTGGAATAGAATTAGACCTAGACGCAATACAAACAGAACTAAATAGAAGAAAACCTGGGCAGTCTAAAATAGTAACCCAACGTAAAGAGCCAGATACCGTAGAATTTTTTTCAGGTATTTTTGAAGGTAAAACAACAGGAACTCCAATAGGATTTGCTATTCGTAATACCAACCAAAAGTCTCATGACTATTCGCATATAAAAGACTCTTACAGGCCATCTCATGCAGATTATGTATACGATAAAAAATATGGTTTTAGAGATTACCGTGGCGGCGGACGTAGTTCTGCTCGTGAAACAGCAAGTAGAGTTGTTGCAGGTGCTATAGCAAAACAGTTTTTATCTAACATAAAAATAAATGCTTTTGTATCTCAAGTAGGAGAATTAAAATTAAATAAAAACTACACAGAGTTAAATTTAGCAGATACAGAATTAAACCCAGTTCGTTGTCCAGATCAAGAAATGGCAGCTAAAATGGAATCTTACATAAAAGAGATAAAAAAAGAAGGTGATACCATTGGAGGAGTAATTACGTGCGTAATACAAAATGTACCTATTGGCTTAGGAGAGCCTGCTTTTGATAAATTACATGCAGAATTAGGTAAAGCTATGTTAAGCATAAATGCTGTAAAGGGTTTTGAATATGGTAGCGGCTTTAACGGTGTAACTATGAAAGGCAGCGCACATAACGACCAATTTAATACAGATGGTACCACAAAAACTAATTTTAGTGGAGGTATACAAGGTGGTATTAGCAATGGTATGGATATTTATTTTAATGTTGCATTTAAGCCAGTAGCAACAATTATACAACCTTATGAAACTATAGATAATAAAGGAGATATAGTTAAAACCCAAGGTAAAGGTCGTCATGACCCTTGTGTAGTACCTAGAGCAGTGCCTATTGTAGAAGCTATGGCAGCATTAGTTTTGGCAGATTATACTCTAATTAACAACAGTACCAAGTAATTTTGATTACGGTTTAAGATTGAATTATTTTTAATAATTAACTATTATAATTATTGATTCAATTTTATTTGGAGCGTAACACTCCAAAATGGTATATTACTCACAAAAATTTATAAAAAATAAGTATGAAGAAATTGGAGCTGCACTGGCAGATTATGATTGGGATGTTTTTTGGAATCCTCTTTGGTTTTGGAATGGCACAACTCACATGGGGAAAGGATTTTATAATGGACTGGATAGGGCCGTTTGGACAAATTTTTGTAAACCTCTTAAAATTAATTGCCGTACCGCTTATTTTAGCTTCATTAATAAAAGGAATATCTGATTTAAAAGATATTTCTAAATTTAGAAATATTGGGTTTAGAACTATTGGTATTTATATGTTCACCACTGTAATAGCTATTACTATAGGCCTTGTTTTGGTAAATGTAATAGAACCAGGAGAGGGTATATCTGAAGATACAATTACCAAACTATCTAATACTTATGCAAATGATAGTAGTATACAAGGTAAAATATCAGAAGCTACAAACCAAAAAGAGCGTGGTCCGCTGCAGTTTTTGGTAGATATGGTACCAAGTAATGCTATAGCTGCAATGAGTAATAACAAACTAATGTTGCAAGTTATATTCTTTACTATTTTTATGGGCATATCTATGTTATTAGTAGGAGAAAAAAGATCTAAGCCATTAAAAGACTTTTTTGACTCTTTAAATGATGTTATCTTAAAAATGGTAGATTTAATAATGCTTGCAGCTCCTTTTGCTGTTTTTGCGTTATTAAGCCAGGTAGTTGTTACAGCAGATGATCCAGAAATTTTACAAAAACTACTTTCTTATTCTGGTGTTGTAATTTTAGGTTTGTTATTAATGATAACCTTTTATTGTTCACTAGTATATTTATACACAAAAAAGAATCCTATTTGGTTTTTAAAACAAATGAGTCCAGCTCAATTATTAGCTTTTTCTACTAGTTCTAGTGCAGCTACTTTACCAGTAACTATGGAGAGGGTAGAGGAGCACATTGGTGTAGACAAAGAAGTGTCTAGCTTTGTTTTACCTGTTGGGGCAACTATTAATATGGATGGAACAAGTTTATACCAAGCTGTAGCAGCTGTATTTATAATGCAAGTACTTTGGCCAGAAGGTTTAACATTTGGAAACCAATTGTCTATAGTAGTAACAGCTTTATTAGCATCTATAGGTTCTGCTGCAGTACCTGGTGCAGGTATGGTTATGTTGGTTATAGTTTTAGAGGCAATAGGGTTTCCTGCAGATTTATATCCGGTAGCTCTTGCACTAATATTTGCTGTAGACAGACCATTAGATATGTGTAGAACAGTTGTAAATGTTACTGGTGATGCTACTGTATCTATGATTGTTGCTAAGTCTGTTGGTAAACTACATAAAAACCCTAAAGCTAAAAATTGGGATGATAATTATGACGAAGTAAAGTAGCAAAAATACTTTTAATGTATAAAAACAGCATCAAACAACTAAGTTTGATGCTGTTTTACTTTTATAACGACATTGTCTTTAAAAATAATATCTAATGCGTCTGTATCAATACTAAAAATACCAGGTTTTAAACCCAATATATAAGCAATATGTTCTGGGTTATATTCATAAAAATCTTCACCTAATAATTGTACAACTTCTGCTCTAGTTTTACCAATTAGCATATTACTCTCAATAATATCAGCAGATAATTCATAACGTTGCTCAGGATTGTTGTTCCATTTTTGTTGATTAAACTAATGTTCAGGGTAGTAAGAAATTATTGCTATGTAACTAAATATGCTAATGAAGTATACTAGTGGAGCAAAAACGATAGATAGTCCTATTGCAGTAATTTTTTTATATTTTAAAGCAATTCTATTGATTTTTTTAAAGCCCAATTAAAAATAAAAAATAAGAAGATAGCTATAAATAGGATAATTAGTACGACCATAATTGTATATTGAATAAGTTTGTGAATTATAAAGAGATATGTTTGTTTTTAGGGTATTTAACTTCATAAGAGAAACGTTCTTTTTGGGTTTCTTTACTATTTAAATCTATTTTCCAAGTAAGTAAACCTTTAGCATCATTATAGTTTGCATTGTATGTTTCTATTTCACTTACTTTAATTTCTTTGTTTTCAGATAACGGTATTCTATCTATTAATTTTATAGTAACCGCTGTATTTTTATTATTCTTAATTTCTAAATCGTATGCTCTGTTTAATACACGATTATTACCTAATAAAGATTTACTTTTAAAGTTACGGTCTTGTTTTCTTGTAACTGTAATACCAGCATCTACATCTAAAGAAACAACCATTTCCTTTGTTGTTTTGTATGGGTCTATTACTGTTTTACCTGCAAAACCTCCTTTAAAGTAAATGTTAGCTTCACCAGGCAATAAGTTGTATTGCTCCCAGTTTTTAAAGGATGCAGTTAAAAATACATTTTCATTTAGTACAGGTATTGCTAAATACTCGTATGTAGCATCTAAATTATAGGTGTTAATTTCTATAGCAATTATATCTCCGTCAGATTTAATAGAATATGGTTTTTTAATAGCAAAAGTTGTGTTGGTAACATCATCCTCTGTAGTACTCTTTTTAGTTGTAATTACAATAACACCATTATTAGCTCTAGAACCGTAGATAGCGGTTGCAGAAGTTCCATTTAATTTTTCTAAAGATTGTATATCGTTGGCATCTATATCACCTTCTACAAAATCCTTTATTGGTACGCCATCTATAATATACAAAGGCAATTCAGGTTTATTTGTAGTTAAGGTAGATGTTCCTCTAACTTTTACGCCCGCTACTTTACCTTGTAAAGAACTAGAGTAACCTGTAACTATAACTTCGTCTAAGGTCTCATTGTTCTCTTGTAAAGTAGTATTTATTATAGATGCATAAATAGGTACTTCACTAGTTTCCATTCCTATGTAAGAAAACTGTAATTCTTGACCAGTATGGGTTGCTATGGTGTAGTTACCATCAAAATCTGTTTGCGTACCTATACTAGTACCTTTTATTAGTACATTACAGCCAGGTAGTGGTTGTCCGGATGCATCTGTAACCACACCTGTTACTTTTTTTACTGAAGGATTGTAATAATATTTATTTTTTTTAACAGCTTTAGCTTGATAGTTGTAACCATTTGTGAAATTTAAGTACTTAGTATCTATAACAGGCTTAGTTGTTTGTTTTATAGGGTTTCCGGTTGATAAATTAATTTTTACATTCTTCCATTCATTTCCTGTGTTTTGGTAGACATTAGCTTTGTACTTAAGTTGAAGATTACTGGCTGTATTTTTAGATTTAATATCGTATGTTGGTACCCAACCAGCATCAGAAACAACATAAGACAAAATTAAGTTTAAGTTAATGTCTACAGGAGCGTCAAATTTAACAACTAATTCTCCTTGTGCTATAGCAGGCCCAGTGGTAAGCTCTTTTACTTGTAAATTTAGGTCTCTAATTGTTGTACTTATTGTTGTAATTTCTTTATTTATAGTGAATATCTCATCTCTAATTTCAGTAATTCGTTTTCTGTAGTAAGTGCTTATTTGCTTTAATGTTTCTAAGTCTAAACTCTCTGTACTAGCGCTTACTTGTCTGTTTTTAGTAATTAATAATTCTTCTTCTTGTAAACCAGATATTCTATTTTTTAATAGTTGAATTTTTTCAGAAAGTAATTTAGCTTCATTTTGTAATTCTGTAGCTTCTGGTGTTACCATAAACTTATCCAAATAGTTGATGCCATAATCCATTGCTAAAATAGAAACAGACTGTAACCCGGATATTTGTATACTGTTTTCATCAATTTTAGAAGATAAACCAGTAAATTTTAACTCGGTTGTGCCTTCTTTAAGCATAAAGTTGCTTGTGCGTGTAATTTGCGCTCCGTTTAGGTAAACCGTTACTTCTTTAATTGTAGAAGGTGTTTTATTATCTGCGCCAAAAAATGTTATTGGCACAAGTAATAATAGGTAAAGTAGCTTTTTCATAAATAATAGTTTTTAAGGTTGTGTAAACCTAAATATTACTATTACCGTATAAAACAGCTAATTTGTAAAATGGTCTTTAGAGTGAGTAAACTATGCTTTTAAGCTAGTTTTAGTATTGTTTTTAAAAGATGAACTACTAGGAAGCTCAAACAACTCTAAATCAAAAAATGGAATAGCGGCAAGTAAGTGATCAAATATATCAGACATAATATACTCGTAGTTTTCCCATCTTTTATCACTACTAAAGGCATAAACCTCTAAAGGAATACCTTGTGGAGTAGGAGCTAATTGCCTAACCATAACCATCATATCTTTATTTATAGCAGAATGATTTTTTAAATACGTGTCTGCATATTTTCTAAAAAGTCCAATGTTTGTAAGGTTTCTTCCGTTTATTAAAATAGACTTGTCTATATTATTACTTGTATTAAAATCAGTAATACTCTCTTGTCTGCTTTTAATATAGTCGGAAATAAGACTAATTTTTTTAAATTTTTGAATGTCTTTTGGTGCTAAAAAATTGATACTTTCTTGTTTAATAATTAAAGCACGTTTAATTCTACGTCCTGGAGAATTTGTCATTCCTCTCCAGTTTTTAAAAGAATCCGAAATTAAGGCATAGGTTGGTATGGTTGTAATGGTATTGTCAAAGTTTTGTACTTTAACTGTAGCAAGGTTAATTTCTATAACATCACCATCTGCACCATAATTGTCAAAAGAAATCCAATCGCCAATGCGTACCATATCATTTATAGATACTTGTATGCTTGCAACAAAGCCAAGTATGGTGTCTTTAAAAATTAATAATATTACAGCAGAGGCCGTACCTAAACCAGTTAAAAATTTCCAAAGTTCTATGTCTGTAAGTATAGATATAGCTAACAAAATACCAATAGACCATAAAAAGATCATAAATACCTGTATGTAGCTATCTATAGGTTTGTCTTTAAGGTTTGGTAATGTTTTAAAGAAATCTTTTAAAGTATTAAGCAAACTCCTAACTACCCACAGCGTTAATACAATGCCAAAAACTTCTAAACCTTTTAAAATTATGCCTTGTGCTTTTATAAAACCATTAAAAACAAATGGTATAGCGTTGTAAGCAATAATAATAGGTACTATATGCGCTACATTTCTTGGTACTTTGTTTTTAACCAAAAAGTCATCAAAATTTGTTTTAGATATGCTTGTAAATTTTGCAAATACAGAAATGAATATTTTTCTTAAAACGTAATCAAAAATATAAAGAACAATTATTAAAAGAAGTAGTAAAATTAATGTGTTCAAGTATTTAGCATAAACATCATCCAAACCAATTTCTACTAAATAATTGTAAAGTAAAGAAGATACTTGATTTAAACTATACATATAATTGTTTATATTTTTAATATTAAACTAGACATTGGTAATTGTAATAAAAGGAATTAACTAATCTAAAAATTTAGATTTTAGCTCTGGAGTAGGAATCATACAATTATTTTTTTTGCCAAACCAATTGTATCTATTTTTTGCAATAATAGTATATATCCAATCTCTAAAACTAGCAGGAATTAGCTCTAAAATCCATAATAAAGACCAAATACCTCCAAATGAACGTCCAATTTTTAGAGCGGCAGACGATTTTACATAATATGCAATATTGGGCTCTATTAGTATAATAGAATCTGTTTTTTCCATATCAATATTACGTGTAGAAAAAAAATTATGTGCAATTTCTCCTTGTAATGTAGCAAATCTAAATTCATCTTTTTTATCATGTTTAATAATAAACTGTATAGCGTTGTTGCATAAATTGCAAACGCCATCAAAAAGAATTATTTTTTTATCTAAATCCACCCTGCAAAGATAAAATACCTACAGTAAAAAAGAGTGTTTTTATAATGAATTTAAGAAATCACCTAAATCTGTTTCTTTGCCTAAACTTAATTTCTTTTTAAGCCTATATTTAGATTTTAAAATACTATCTGGCAATACATTAAAAATGGCTGCAATTTCTTTAGTAGACAAGTTCATTCTTAAAAATGCAGCAAGTCTAATTTCTTTCTCAGATATATCTGCATAAATAGCCTTTAGTTTGTTATCAAAATCGTTATGAACATCTGCAAAATAAGATTTAAATAAGTCCCAGTCTTTATCATCTGCAGTTTGCTTTTTAAGTAACATTAAAATGCGTCTAAACTCTAATTTAAATTTTTCGGGATTATTTTTTATCTCTTTTAAGTTTTCTAATAGCTCTTGTGTAAAAGTATTTTTTTGTACCAAGTGTACCGTTAAACTTGCTAATTCTTTTTGTTTGAGTTCTATTTCTTTTCGGTATAATTCATCTTGTTTTTTTTGTGTAACAATGTCCTTTTTCATACGCTGCCTGTAAATAAAAAAGATCATAATAGAAATAGAAAGAACAGAGAACATACCTGCAGCATAAAGACTAGTAGTTAAGGTTTTTAACTTGTTTTGCTGCTGTAAATTTTTAATTTCCTCTTCATTTAAAGCTAATGAAGTTTGTTTTTTTTCGGTTTCGTAAATGGTTTTAAGCTCTTCAATTTGCTGTACGTTTTTTAAGTTATAAATACTGTCTTTATAATTTTGATGATTTTTTAAGTCCTGTAATGCTAAACTATTATTGCCAAGTTTTTCATAAGCTAATGAACGTAATTTGTAATTTTCCATTAAATAATCTAACCTCTTTGAAGGTGTAGATTTTTCTATAGCCTTATCTAAATATGTTATTGCTAATTTTGGTTTATTAAGGTCTAAATAAAGTGTTCCTAGTTCTTTTAAAACATCAATATAATTGTATAAAAAGCCTTCTCTTTCATGAAATCTTAAACTTTCTTCTAAATAAACTTTAGATTTTTCAAAATCTCTAGATTCCCTGTATAAAGATCCTATATTAGTGTATAGCATTGCCTCATTAGATTTTAAACCGTGTTTTTGAGCAATTTTTAAACTCTCTCTAAAATGCAAAATTGCTTTGTCAAAATCTTTTAAGTTACAATACGTAGATCCAATTTGTAAATGCGTATTACACATCCATATACTATCATCATTTAATTTATATACCTCCAGTGCTTTATTATAATATGATATAGCCTCGTTGTAATTGCCAATGTGGCTTTGTATTTCACCAATTCTAGCTGTAATATCAGCAATACGTATTGCACTACCATTTATAGAATCTAAAATTTTTAAAGATTCCATATACATTTTTTGAGATAATCTATACTGCCCCTTACTTAAATATACACTTGCAATATTTCCAATAGTATGACCATATAACCCAATTTTATTATTTTTTTTATAAATATTTTTGGCTTCGTTAAACATATCTAAAGACTTGTCTAAATTAGAGTTTAGTCTTTCTATATCTGCTAATTCATTAAGTCCCATAGCAAAAGAAACATTATCGTTAATTTCTTTTGCTAACGACATAGCAATTTTGTGATAATAAATTGAAGAATCCATTTTATGTAATACCTTATATGCTAAAGCGCTATTGTAGGCATTAGAAATAGTTTTTTGCTTATTGGATATAAGCTTAGCAATTTTATAAGCTTCTAGAGAGTATTTTAAAGATAGTTTTGGATTTTTATATTGAAGAATTGAATGTAGACTGTCTAATATTACTAATTTTTGTGATGAGGATATTTCTGTGTTTAATATATTTTTTAAACTATCTATTTCTTTATTAGATTGACTGAAAGAAAAAGTTGTAACACTTATTACCAAAAAGGTAATTATTAAGGTTTTCATAGGTTATTTCTGATAAAGTTAATTATATAAAGAATAAAATAATTGGGGACTTTACCTTTTTTCTTTGGTTCTAAGGTATTGATTTTTTTATTTTTTTTATGATTTTAATTTTCATCAATCTTTGCTTGTCTATATCTTTTGTGAGATTTTTACCTCGTTATTTAAGCAGTAATGTATTGTGTATGCCTTTGTTATATAGTGTTTTACTTTGTTTTTTGTAGTTTAAATGTAAATAAATATTTGTCCTGATGTTTATTTATTTAATATTGATTTGTCCATACTTTGTCTATTATACATCTGATGTATTGGGGGTAATTAAAATATACTTTTGTGCTTTCAAATCTTAAAATAATATATTATGAAGCAAATGCATTCATATAGATCAAAAACAAACCTACTAATGTTTTTGTTTCTATTAGCGTCAGTATTATCTTGTAGTAAGGATGATGATTCTCAGCAAAAAAATAATGAATCCGAAAAGAGTAGTTTTAATGCTGTTCTTGCTGTTGGTGAAGATTTAGAAGATCCAATACAACAACAGCTAGAGGTTTCTTCTACGCAAAGTGAGCAAGCAATTACTACAACAGACGATCAAGGTAACTCAACTGTAGAAAACTGGAGTTGCACTACAACTACTTATGATTTAAAAAGGGAATCTGGTGGAGAAGATGGTTTTCCTTTATTTAGTCCAAATGCTAAAATAATTTATCCAGGTAGCTTGTTACAGGGAAAAACACTTAAAAATACAACTCCAGACGTAATAGCTGTAGGTAGAGCAGGAGGGACGGTATCTTATGATTTGGTTAACGGTAATATATCTAGCACTGTAACTGTAGATGTGGTGTCTAAAAGTAGTATACAAGATGCTATGAACCAAATTATTGCAGCATCACCAGACGTAACGCCAGCAAATTTTACTTTTGAGTATGAACAAGTACAAAGTAGAGAGGCTTTAGCTATTAGTATGGGATTGGATGTTAAGTCTGCTTTTGTAAAAGCAGGTGCTAGTTTTGACTTTAAAAACGGAGATGACAAAAATAGAATTTTAGTAAAATTAAAACAAACGTTTTATACTATGTCTATGAACTTGCCAACTAGTAAGGACGATTTGTTTGCAGACACAGTAACTCCAGAAGATTTAGCAAAATATGTGCAAGAAGATAATCCTGCCACATACATTAGTGATGTTACCTATGGTAGGGTTTATTATATGTTAATAGAAACAAGCTCATCTTACCAAGAACTTAATGTAGCTGCTAATGCTAGTTTTGGCGTTTTTAGTACAAAAGTAAAAGCAGAATTAGAAGTTGATCACTTAAAAGAATTAAAAAATGTTAATATAAAAGTAATTGCATTTGGCGGAGATACAGAGTCTACCATTTCTACAATAGGAGAAACCAATTTAAGCTCTCTAGTAAGTTTGCTATCAAAAAGCGCAAATATTGGGTCTGGTTTACCAATAAGTTATGTAGTACGTAGTGTAAATACAAATCAAATAGTAGGTATACAACTTGCTACACAGTATAATGAAACTAATTGTGAGCCTCTTTTTGATAATGGAGAACCAATACAAACAAAGCACTGGAGAGGTAATATTTTAAATAAAATGGGAGGTGTTGGAGCAGCTTTTGAGCGTAATAAAGGAGAGTTTATACTTATAAATACTTCTGGAGATAAATATATGCGTAGTTTTAACGGTGCTTTAGAAGGTCCTTTTTCTGTAACTGATTTGTTTGGTGGCGAATACCCATTCTTTACTGGTGATAAGGACAGTGTAGAGTTTGATGGTATAGGAGCTATTGTAAATATTAGAAACAATAGTAAAGAAGATAGCATAGATAATGAAAGGCAATTTTTAGCAGTTTCAAAAAGTGGTTTGCAGTTTAAATACGCTAGTGGAAATTCTTGGGAAAGTTTTACTAGTATAGCAGATCTATCTGTTGAAAAAATAAACACTATAGGGGATAATCCTTTTGGTGTTAGTGGCATTGGAGCAGTATTAAATGTTTTTTACGAGGTAGAAGACAAAGAGACCGGTTATTATAAAAGTTCATTACACTTTTTTAATAAGGTTGGTACTAAACAAACTTTGTTTTGGTCAGGAAGTAGATATGGAAAAGGTGGAGAGATTAGTCATTCATATGATTTAACTTCAACTTTTAGTCAGTATAAAAACATACCTTTTACTGCTATTGGTGCGGCATTAAGATTTGATGTTGGAGGCAGCAAAAAATATATAATATTTGATATAACTGGTACAAAATACATAGTTTCTAGTAATATTACGGGTGATTATTCTCCAATTTTTATTCTCTAAGTGTTTAATAAAATACCTTTAGATAGCTAATTCTAAATTATTTCCAAATTTTACTTTCCTACTTATGATTGCATTTAATTATGCATTGGTCCTTAATAACTGTTAACAATTATATAGGATTGAGTTAGTGTAACTGGGCAATTTAACTATTGCTCAGTTTTTTATTGGGTATAAATTCTAGTTTTAGAAGCTCATTGATATTTAAAAAAGAATAGTAGGGTAGGTATAAAACACAGAAAAATCTTAAATTAAACAAGTAAGAATTACTTTTTTTATATTAAATAGTGACATTTACAAGTATATACTTTTGTAAGTATGCATTATTTATAAATAATTACGCAGCCATATCCTTAATGTATTATTTTTTGATAATATTTTAGATTGAAAAATTAATGTAAACTAGAAAATACTTCATTTAATTTATTGTTAATCAATATTTTGAATAAAAATTAAATTTATTGACATCTTTTTTATGTAATTGTACGTATATAAATTGCAATCAAGAAAAATCTTTATAATTATTAAGATTTTTTGAAGAAAAATGAAGAAAATATATGCTTGTCCATACTTTGTCCATAGTATTTTCTTTATAAAAGCATTGATAAAAGCTACTTTTGTAGCGTGAGAATATAACATTAAACTAAATATGGTTTACCCAAAATATTTAGTTTTAAAAGTTGGGGAACAGTCGGCCTCTTAAGTAGTTTTGTAAACTTCATAATACTTAATGCTGGCTGTTATTTTTTAGCCTGTACCAACTCTAATTTATCTACACTTACACTAGTAGTAAATAATCCATAATTTACAACAGCTTTATTCTTTTCTAAAGTATCTATACTACCAATAGCTTTACCATCTAGCAAACGGACTCTGTCACCAACTTTAAAAATATACTTAGGTTTTAGTTTTTCTTTTACAATAGCCTTTTTCTTTTCTACTTTTTTCTTTTCGCGTATTACCTCTACCTTTTTGGCTACTTCTTGTTCTACTAACTTCTTTTTAGCTTTTTGTGCTTTTACTTCTTTAGCTGTTTTCTTTTTTCTTTTACTATTTTCAGTTTCTACAATGCGTAATAGTTCAGATATTACTACTTTCTTTTTCTTATCCTGAAAATATTTCTCTGCAGCATCATTAACCTTATTACCTAAATAAATCATACGTTGGTTATGGTCATACAATTCTTGGTAATTTTCTAGTTTAGATTTAATTTTTGTATTTAGCTCTTCAAGTCGTCTAGATTCTTGTCTAGCTTTACTTTCTTCTTCTTGTAATCTAGAACCAGTTTTTTCCATTTTGCTTCGCTCTTTTTGCATTTTAGCAATAGTAGCATCAAAACGTACTTTACCTCGCTCAATTTTCTTTTTAGCTTTATTAATTAAGCTATAGGGAATACCGTTTTTTTGTGCAACTTCAAAAGTAAAAGAACTACCTGCCTGCCCTAAAACAAGTTTAAAAGTTGGTTCTAGACTTTTAGCATCAAACAACATATTGGCATTTGTAGCGTGCGGTAATTCATTTGCTAACATTTTTAGGTTTGCGTAATGTGTGGTAATTACACCATAAGCACCACGCTCATAAAACACTTCTAAAAAAGTTTCTGCCAATGCGCCACCAAGTTCAGGATCACTACCTGTACCAAATTCATCAATTAAAAAAAGTGTTTTGTCATTACACTTCTTTAAAAAGCTGTTCATATTTTTAAGCCTATAACTATAGGTACTTAAGTGGTTTTCTATAGATTGATTATCTCCAATGTCTGTCAATATTTTTTCAAATAAACAGACAGTACTACGTTCATGCACCGGAATTAGCATACCGCTTTGCAACATTACCTGTAGTAAACCAATTGTTTTTAAGGTAATACTTTTACCACCAGCATTAGGGCCAGAGATTACAATAATTCTGTTGTCTTGTTTTAGCTCTATAGTTTGTGGCCAAGTTTTTTCGTTTTTTCTGGTATTTGTTAAATACAAGAGTGGGTGGTAAGCGTCTCGCAAATACATTTCTCTTTCTTCACTTATTTTTGGTAAAAGAGACTTTGTATCTTGTGCATATTTGGCTTTTGCAGCAGTGACATCGGTCTGTGCAAGGTATTCTTGGTAACTGGCCAATACGTAATCAAAAGGTTTTATAGCAGCTGTTAATTCTTTTAAAATACGATTTACTTCCTCTTTTTCATCGTATTCTAAATTGTTTAATTCTCTACTATGGCGCAATGTAGCTTCAGGTTCTATGTAAACAATACTACCAGTTTTAGAAGCTCCCATAACGGCACCTTTTACCTTTTTGCGGTACATTGCTTTTACAGCTAAAACACGCCTGTTATCTACAACAGATTCTCTAATTTCATCTAAATAATCTGCCGAGTTATAAGAGTTTAATGCAGATATAAAACTACCATTAATTTTACCTTTTACCGCATTAATTTCTCTTCGTAAATCATACAGTTTACTAGAAGCTTTATCTTTAACCTCACCAAACTTATCTATAACAGCATCAATTGCATTTGGTATTTCTGGCAACACATTTAGCGTTTCAGAATAGCTATGTAATAGTGGATAATATTCTTTAAATTTTTTAAAAAACTTAGTATGTATAACTACAGTATTACAAATACTGCTAATTTTTTTAAAGCCTCCAATTTCTAAGGTTGCATTTTCTATTTTTAATAAATGTAATTCTTTTGTAATAGTATCAAAACCGTGATTAGGAATTCGGTTTTCATTATCATAAGACGCTACATACTCATTAGTTTTCCCTAATTGCTTTATAATTTCTTCTTTATCACTAAAAGGAGCTATTTCTAAAGCCAACTCTTTACCTAGTTCTGTACTACAGCGCAAGTTAATGTGTTCTAATACGGTATTAAACTCTAGGTCTTGAAGTGTTTTAGGGTGAATTTTATGCATTGTATAATTTTAAGCCTTGCAAAGGTAAAGATAAGTGATGAAACTGTGAATTTGTAGTATTTATTTTAGGCGTTAAATTTCCAAGCTAAAATTCTACTTTTTTTATTGCCTTGCTCCATAGGTACTATAAAATAACTAGCTTTTAGTTTAGTAAGTTGTTTTTGTAATTTAGGTAAATTATCACTTTTAGAAACCAAGCTAGTAAAAACAGTAACTTGGTCTTTAAACAAAACACTCTCTTTTATTAACCTTTTTAAAAATAATGCTTCACCACCATTACACCATAGCTCGTTAGCCATACCACCAAAGTTTAGCTCTAACCCATTAGCTTGCTTTCCTAAATTTTTTAGTTTGCGTTGTGTACCTTTTGTAGCTTCTTTTTCTGACGAATGAAAAGGCGGATTACACATTGTAAAGTTAAATTTTTCATTTGGTTTAATTATACCAGTAAAAATGTTTGCATTACTATTTTGTTTCCTTATTTCTATGCTATCTATTAGGTTAGTGTTTGCTGCTACAATTTGTTTGGCATTAGTAACTGCGGTTTCATTAATATCTGCGCCAACCATTTGCCAATTGTAAATTGTTTTACCTAAAATTGGATAAATGCAATTTGCACCAACACCAATGTCTAAGCCTTTAATTGTATCCTTTATATTTTCTTTAGCAAGTATATCTGCTATATGATGTATGTAATCTGCACGTCCGGGAATGGGAGCACAAAGGTAATTTTTAGGTATATCCCAATGGTTTATGTTATAATGTAACTTTAATAAGGCCTTATTAAGGTGTAAAACTGCTTCCGAATTAAAAAAGTCTATTGTCTTGTTATTAAATTTATTATCAGTTATATACAGGCTTAACTCTGGATGTTTCTCAATTAACTTATTAAATTGATATGGTGTATTATGTAGATTTTTTGGATGCACAGCTACTATTTTTTACAAATGTAAGATGATATCTAAAGAGATCACCCATTTTTTTATGCATTCTAGCAAAAAGAGTACCTATCTTTGTGCAAAATTATATTATGTCAAAAAAGTTTTCTAAACTAGGAGTATCTACTCCTCTTCTAAAAAGTTTAGCCGAATTAGAGATTACAACTCCTACAGAAATACAAGTAAAATCTATACCAGTATTATTAGAAGCTAACAAAGATTTTGTTGGTTTAGCAAAAACAGGAACAGGTAAAACAGCAGCTTTTGGTTTACCTCTTATACAATTAATAAATACAGAAAGCGCAAATATACAAGCAGTAATAGTTGTTCCCACAAGGGAGTTAGGACAACAAATTTACAGTAATTTAGTTTCTTTTGCTTCACATATGCCTGCCGTTTCTATAGCGTCTGTATGTGGGGGAACACCTATAAAACCACAAATAGAGCGATTAAAAGAAAACACACATATTGTTATTGCTACTCCTGGTAGATTAATAGATTTGCTTAAGCGTAATGCCATAACTATTAATAGTGCTAAATATTTGGTTTTAGATGAGGCAGATGAAATGGTAACCTCTTTAAAAGATGGTTTAGATACTATTGTTGCAGCATTGCCCAAAGACAAAAGAACTATATTGTTTACAGCTACAATGCCTGGCACAATTAAGCAAATGGTACAAAACTACTTATCTAAACACGTTACACAGGTTAGTGTAAATATGGAGACGGTTGGTAATACTAGTATAGATCACCAGTATGTTGTTGTAGAACCTATAGAAAAACTAGAGGTTTTAATGCACTTTTTAAACTCTAAAGAAGGCCAAAGAGGTATTATATTTTGTAAAACAAAAGCAGCAGTAAATAAATTAGCTAAGAATTTAGCAATAAATAAATTTTCTTCTGGTGCTTTACATGGTAGTTTAACTCAACCTATAAGAGATCGTATAATGGGTCAGTTTAGAGAAGGGCACATAAAAATACTAGTTGCAACAGATTTGGCAGCACGTGGTTTAGATGTAAAAGAAATTACCTATGTTGTAAATTATCATTTACCAGATGTTTATGAAACTTATGTGCACAGAAGTGGACGTACAGCAAGAGCAGGAGCAGATGGTTTTTCGTTAACAATACTACAGAAAGAAGAGGAGCAAGACATAGCAGAGTTTGAAAATGAATTAGGCATAACGTTTAAAAAGTTTAAAAAGGCAGATGCAGCTAGCATAGAGGAAAATAATACGCTTTTATGGGCTAGAAAAATTTTTAAAACAAAACCTAACCACACTATTTCTCCAGAATTTAAAGAAAAAGTACATACCATTTTTCATCATTTAACTAAAGAAGAATTGGTAGATAAAATTTTAGCAAATCAATTAGGGCAAACCAAAAAACTTGGTTCTGCACCATCAGAAGATAACAACTTTACGCTTTAATAGCATAAAAAGTATGGCAAATACAATAAAAAATAGGGAAGATATTTTACAAAAATTAAATATTCACCAATTAAATCCAATGCAGGAAGAGGCTCTTTCTGTAATAGAAAATACAACTAATACGGTATTATTATCACCAACAGGAACAGGTAAAACACTTGCTTTTTTATTACCTTTAATAGATAGGTTAAATCCAGATTTAGAAGAAATACAAGCTTTAATTCTAGTACCTTCTAGAGAATTAGCTATACAAATAGAACAAGTTATTCGTTCTATGGGTTCTGGTTACAAAGTTAATGCTGTTTATGGTGGTAGGGCAATGTCTAAAGATAAAATAGAGCTAAAACATACTCCTGCAATTCTAATTGGTACACCTGGTAGAATAGCAGATCATTTTGATAATGAACGTTTTTCTACAAACTTTATTAAAACGTTGGTTTTAGATGAGTTTGACAAGTCTTTGGAAACTGGTTTTGAAGAGCAAATGAAATATATAATTGGGTTGCTTCCTAGTTTAAATAGGCGTATTTTAACCTCTGCAACACAAGGAGTTACTATTCCTAAATTTGTTAGGTTAGACAAAGCTGTTACTATTAATTTTTTAAAAGAAACTACTAATAAATTAGCTGTAAAAACGGTTGTTTCTCCTAATAGAGACAAATTAAGAACCCTACTTAATTTATTAAATTATGAAGGTAATAGTCCAGGAATTATTTTTTGTAATCTTAGAGAGAGTATAAAAGGAGTTAGCAAATTTTTAGACAAAAATAATATTACGCACGGCTGTTTTCATGGAGATATGGAACAGAAAGATAGAGAACGATCTTTATTAAAATTTAGAAACGGTACTTATGATGTTATTGTAGCTACAGATTTGGCTGCTCGTGGTATAGATATTCCAGAAATGAAATATATTATTCATTATGAACTTCCTTATAAAAAAGAAGAGTTTATACACCGAAATGGTAGAACAGCACGTGTAAACTCTAAAGGTACTGCCTATGTATTAAAATGGGAAGAAGAAAACTTACCAGATTTTATAAAAAATGCTCCTGTAGCAAAAATTAATAAAACAGGAACAAGAAAACCGCCATACTGGACAACATTATTTATCTCAGGAGGAAGAAAAGATAAAATATCTAAAGGAGATATTGCTGGCCTGTTTTTTAAGCAAGGTAATATTAATAAAGATGAATTGGGGGTTATAGAGCTTAAGCAAGACTGTACTTTTGTTTCTGTACCTGCAACTATTGCACCTAAGCTTGTAAATAAATTAAACAATACAAGGCTAAAAAAGAAAAAAGTTAGAATAAGCATTATTTAAGGATGAACGATGAAACCACTGGTGCAAATAATGCATTACAACAAGAAGAAATAGATAAGTGTATTTCTGTTTTAGAACATTTAATTACTAATACAGATGAAATTTTTGAAATTTCTAAAGAGAAAAGAACCGCTTTAATTAAAGCTGCAGGTCAGCTTTCTAGACCCAATAGAGACGAGTTTTCTCGCAGAAAAAAAGATGCCAAAAAAGCGCAAAAGCGTAAACAAGATGCTAAAGACCGTAATGCTCGTAAAGAAACTGGTATACGTAGTGCTCGTGAAGCTGTAGTTTTTGTTGCTCCTAAACTGTTGCCAGAGGCAGATTTGTCTAATCAAAAAGAATTGGTGTTAGAGTCGCCAAGAAACTGTTACGTTTGTAAAGACTTGTTTACTAAGCTGCATCATTTTTATGATCAAATGTGTACTAGTTGCGCAGATTTTAACTATGCTAAACGTTTTCAAACAACAGATTTAAAAGGTCAGGTTGCAGTAATAACAGGTTCTAGATTAAAAATTGGTTACCACATAACACTAATGCTTTTACGTGCTGGTGCAACTGTTGTAGCAACAACTAGGTTTCCGGTAGATTCTGCTTTGCGTTTCTCTAAAGAAGAAGATTTTACACAATGGGGACATCGTTTAAAAATTCATGGTTTAGATTTAAGGCACATACCTAGTGTAGAGATCTTCTGTAACTTTATAGAGCAAAAATATGAGAATTTAGATATCCTTATTAATAATGCAGCGCAAACAGTGCGTAGACCAGCAGGTTTTTATACACACTTAATGGCCAATGAAGAAAAACCAATTTCTGATTTACCAAAGTATGCAGCAGATTTATTGCAAGACCACGTAGGTTGTATGCAAGAGCTTAAGGCACTAACATCTGGAGCATCACCCAATAAAAATATGCCAGTAGCTTGGCATGGTCCAGAACCAGGAATAGGAATAAGAGCTTCGGCTAAATTATCGCAAATTCCGTATAGTTTTGATAATTCATTACAAACTTCAGAAGTTTTCCCTGAAGGAGAGTTAGATGCAGATTTACAACAGGTAGATTTACGAAAAACAAATAGCTGGCGTTTAAAACTTGGGCAAATAGAAACTACAGAAATGATAGAAGTACAATTGGTAAATTCTGTGGCTCCTTTTGTGTTATGTAACCGACTTTCTGAAGTAATGAAGAAAGAGAATACAGGTAAAAAACACATTATAAATGTTTCTGCTATGGAAGGTAAATTTCATAGGTTTTTTAAAGAAGACAGACACCCACATACAAATATGGCAAAAGCAGCTTTAAATATGCTTACCCATACCGCAGCAGGCAGTTTGGCTAAAGATGGTATTTATATTAATGCTGTAGATACTGGTTGGGTTACAGATGAAGATCCTGCAGAATTATCTAAAAGAAAAGTGGAATTACATGATTTTCAGCCTCCTTTAGATATTGTAGATGGTGCAGCACGTGTAATGGACCCGTTAATAGATGGTATTAATACAGGTAAACATTGGAGTGGTAAATTTTTAAAGGATTACCGACCTATAGATTGGTAGCTTTTTAAAAAGATAGTATTATTTAAATTGAAGTTAAACTTCTGTTAGGCTTTGTTAAACACTCTTTATTGATGCTCATTTTTTGTAAATTATAACATATTGATGATTTCATCAAAAAAACAATATGTATAACAAATTTTAAAAAATAATATAGAATGATAAAACCTAGAGAAAAAGCACCAGAACTTAGTATTAAATTAGTAAATAATAGTACTTGGAAATTAAGTGAACAATCTCCTGAAAATTTTACTTTAATTCTTTTTTATAGAGGTAAACATTGTCCTGTTTGTCAAAAACAATTAGAGCAAATGCAAAAATCGCTTCCTAAGTTTACAGAACGTGGAGTAAATGTAATTGCAATAAGTTCAGATACAGAAGAAGTAGCAAAAGAAACTTATAAAGATTGGGATATTGATGATATTCCGCTTGGTTATGGTTTGTCTATTGATGAAGCAAGAAAATGGGGATTATTTATTTCTAGCGGAATAAAAAAAGAACCAGATTATTTTACAGAACCAGGGTTGTTTTTGCTATCACCAGATTCTACAGTTTATTGGGAGTCTATACAATCTATGCCATTTGGGCGTCCGGAATTTAGAGATGTTTTAGGAGGTATAGACTACATTTTAAAAGCCAATTATCCTGCAAGGGGAGAAGCATAATTTTTTTGTATAAACACCCTAAAATGGTAACACACAGCTAATTGGTAAAGTGGTATAAAAATTATGTTGCAATATTATCTTTAAGTTAACTGATTATAAAGTATTTAAATAAATTTTGGTGGTACGCTTCTTTAGTAGTACTTTTGCTATAAATTAATATATTATAAATACAATACAATGAGTAAAGGAACAGTAAAATTCTTCAACGATGAAAAAGGATTTGGTTTTATCACAGAAGAAGGTTCAGGTAAAGACATCTTTGTACACATCTCAGGTTTAGTAGACGAAATTCGTGAAGGCGATGAAGTTGAATACGAGGTTACAGAAGGTAAAAAAGGTTTAAACGCAGCAAACGTAAGAGTTTTATAACATATACTATAAGAGCTTTAAGCTAAGAGTCTATTCTAAGGAATAGACTCTTTTTTTTTGCTAATTTTTAACACATAAACTAAGTAAATATCAACCTAAAAAATAAGCTTATTTTGTACCTTTATAGTACAATTTAAACTTATGGGAGATAAAAAAAAAGTAGTAGTTATAGGTGCTGGTTTTGGCGGTATAACTATAGCAAAAGCTTTTAAAAACAAAAATGTAGACGTACGTCTAATAGACCAAAACAATTACCATAATTTTCAACCTTTAATGTATCAAATAGCTACTGGAGGTCTTGAGCCAGATAGTATAGCATATCCTGTTAGGCGTATTTTTAGGGGCTATAACAATGTTACCTTTAGAATGGCAAATGTTAACTCTGTAAATGCAACAACTAAAGAGCTACAAACATCTATAGGAACAATTAAGTATGATTATTTGGTTATAGCAACAGGGAGTCAAAACAATTTCTTTAATTTTGAACCTGTAAAGAATGATTTACTTACTTTAAAGTCTATTCCAGATGCATTAAACTTAAGAAGCTATATTTTTCAAAATCTAGAAAAAGCTTTAGCTAAAAAAGATAAAGAACCCTTAGAAGAAATATTAAATATAGCTATTGTAGGTGGTGGACCAGCAGGTTTAGAATTGGCTGGTGCCCTTGCAGAAATGAAAAAGCACGTTTTACCTAAAGATTTTCCTGATTTAGACATTTCTAAAATGACTATAAATTTGTACGAAGCTTCTCCGCATCTTTTAAATGTAATGTCTAAAGATGCCTCAGAAAAAAGTTTACTGTATTTAACTAATTTAGGGGTAAATGTACATTTAAACTCCAGAGTAAGCTCATATGAGAATAATAAGTTACAAATAGGTGATAACAGTTTTTATACAGATACTGTAATTTGGACAGCTGGTGTAAAAGCAGCTCCAATAGAAGGTTTGCCAAAAGAGGCTATAATAGGAGGTAACCGCATTGCAGTTGACGCATACAACCAAGTAGTACAAACTAAAGATGTTTTTGCAATAGGTGATGTTGCTGCACATATCTCTGAAGAGGACCCTAAAGGTTTACCAATGTTAGCTCCAGTAGCACAGCAGCAAGGTGCGCATTTGGCAAAAAATATAATGAAATTGGTAAATAATGAAAAACCAGAACCTTTTGTTTATGTAAACAAAGGAGTAATGGCTACCATAGGCCGTAAAAAAGCAGTGGTAGATTTACCTAAGTTTAAATTTCAAGGAACTTTTGCTTGGATTGTGTGGATGTTTATACATATTATGTCTTTGGTAGGTTTTAAAAATAAAATATCTGCTTTTATGGGATGGATGACTAATTATTTTACTTATGATAGGCCATTAGGATTAATTATTAGGCCATTTACAAAAAGAAAATAATATTCTATTGTAGTTTATAGATTGATAATCAATTAAAAAGATGTAATTTCGCGGCTGGTTTTAAAAAAAACACCCGAATGAAACGTATAAATCAATATAAAAAGATGTTTTCTGTAGAGAATTCTATAGATCTTAAGTCGTTAAAAACTAGCTACAGGAAGCTGGTTAAAGAATGGCACCCAGATAAGTTTCAGGAAGGAGACGCAAAACGTGAAGAAGCAGAAATAAAAAGTAGAGAAATTATAGATGGTTACCATTTTCTTGTAAGTATAGCTCCAGAAACAAAAGTAGCTAATGCAGAAGAGTATAAAGCTTTGACAACTGCTTCTGGTATTTTAGACTTTCAACACAAGGGTCAGCTTTTAGAAATTACTTTTTTAGACGGTACTACTTATGAGTATTTTGGTGTTCCAAAAAAAATATACATTAAAATGATTAACTCAGACAAGATTTATCGTTTTGCAAAACGCAACATATTTGAGTCTTATATGTACCGTAAATCTAAAAAAACAATGCAAGAAGCATAGTAACTTATATGTTTAAGTTGTAGTAGTTAAATTGTTGTTTTTGTAATATATAAAGTTAAAAAAACAATTTTTATTGTGTTTGTTATACATTAAAAAGCCCGTAAACTAATTTGTTTACGGGCTTTTATATTTAGGTGTAAAATACCTTGTTTACTTATTTAATTCTGCAACTAATTTTTCTGCAACTAACTCAGACGAAGCCGGGTTTTGACCTGTAATTAAATTACCGTCTTGTATTGCATATGCAGCCCAATCTTCTTTTTTAGAGTAAATACCACCATTTTCTTTTAACATATCTTCAACTAAAAATGGTACTACATCTGTAAGTTGTACAGCTTCCTCTTCAGAATTTGTAAATCCTGTTACTTTTTTACCTTTTACTAGTGGGTTACCATCTACATCTTTAACACCTTTTAAAGCAGCAGGAGCATGACAAACAAATGCCACTGGTTTTTTCTGTGCATTAAATTTTTCAATTAATGCAATAGATTTTTCATCGTTGGCTAAATCCCATAAAGGACCGTGACCACCAGGATAAAATACAGCATCAAAATCATCTGCATTCATATCTGCTAAAACCTTAGTGTTTGCAATTTTAGCTTTTGCATCTGCATCGTTATTAAAACGCTCTGTGTCTTCTGTAGCTGCATCAGGAGAATCACTACTTGGATCTATTGGAGCAGCACCACCTTTTGGTGTAGCTATAGTAATTTCTGCGCCTTTATCTAATAAATTGTAATACGGATTAGCAAATTCCTCTACCCAAAATCCTGTTTTTTTACCAGTGTCTCCTAACTTATCGTGTGATGTTAAAACAAATAATACTTTCATTTTTTTATCTTTTTTTAATTCTGTTTTTTCTTCTAAAACTTTTTCAGAAGATTGTTTTTCTTTTTTGTTATTGCAAGCTGTAACTGTTAATATAACAAGTGCAATAACTGTTGTTTTAATTAAATTCATTTTAGCAATTTAGTATGCCATTTTTACAATTTTTTCTGCATCTTCTGGCAATAATGCTTGGCGCTCACCTAATTTCCAGCCACGTTCTGTAAAACGTTTGGCTATTTCTTCTGCAGTACCTTCATAATCTTTTGTATAGTCAGATAATTTAGTATCTATACCTAATTGGTGAAAGAATGCCTCAGTTTTTTCTATAGCAGCATAAGCTTTATCATCAATACTACCTTCCGTTACATTCCAAACACGCTCTGCATACTGTGCTAACTTTTCCTTTTTAGCTTCAAAATTGTATTTGTAATGACTAGGTGTAACTACTGCTAATGTACGTGCGTGGTCTATACCAAACAAGGCTGTTAACTCGTGCCCCATCATATGTATTGCCCAGTCTCCAGGAACTCCTTGTTGTATTAAGCCGTTTAAAGCCATTGTACAACTCCACATAAAGTTAGATGTAGCTTCATAATTTGTTGGGTCTTCTACTACAGTAGGCGCAACCTCTACTAATGTTTGTAAAATACTTTCTGCAAAACGATCTTGTAAAAGTCCGCCTGCTGGGTAGGTCATATACTGCTCTAAAACGTGTGTAAAAGCATCTGTAATACCGTTTGCTAATTGGCGCTTAGGAATAGATGTAATTACTTGTGGGTCTAGTATAGAAAAAGTAGGGAACAATGCTGGTCCGCCCATAGATAGTTTTTCTTTGGTTTCTTCTCTAGACACTACCAAACCTGAATTCATTTCAGAACCTGTAGCTGGTAACGTTAGTACTGTTCCAAAAGGTAAACCTTTGTTAGGGCGCTCTTTGTTTTTTAGCATTTCCCAAGGCTCTTCACCTTCATACAAAGCCGCAGCAGATAAAAATTTGGTACCATCTATTACAGAACCGCCACCAACAGCTAATAAATATGTTACATTTTCCTCTTTAATAACTTTTAGTGCTTCCATAAGTACATTGTACTCAGGATTTGCAGGAATACCACCAAACTCAATCATATCTACTTTAGCTAAAGCAGTTTTTACTTGGTCATATATTCCGTTTTTTTTGATACTACCACCACCGTAAAGCATTAAAACTTTAGCGTCTGCAGGTATTTCTGAAGTTAATTTTTCAATTGTATTTTTCCCAAAAATTATTTTAGTTGGGTTTTTGTATTCAAAATTGTTCATTTTCTTTGTGTTTTTAGGTTGATAAAAATTCTATCTCTTAGATTTTCACAATCATTTTCCCTTTGTTTTTACCATCAAACAGATCTATAAAGGCAGTAGGGATATTTTCAAACCCTTCTACAATAGTTTCTGTGTAGGTTAACTTGTCTTGTGCCAGCCAAGTTGATAATTCTTTCATTGCTTCTGGGAATTTATCGGCATAATTAGAAACAATAAAACCTTGCATTAGTGCACTATTCTTAACCAAAAATGGTTGTACACTTATACTTTTAGGCAATTCTGTGTTATTGTAAACAGATATTGCACCACATATTATAATTCTTGCAAACTTATTAATGTTAAATAAGACAGCGTCAGATATTGGTCCGCCTACATTATCAAAATAAACATCAACTCCATTTGGCGCAGCTTCTGCAATTGCAGCAGTCATATTTTCAGTAGTATTGTAATTAATACCAGCATCAAAACCAAATTTAGATTTTAGCATTTCTACCTTTTCATCTGTACCTGCAATACCAATTACATTAAGTCCAAGAATTTTTCCTATTTGACCAACAACGCTACCAACAGCACCAGCTGCGCCAGATACAACAAGTGTTTCACCTGCTTTAGGTTTTCCAATTTCTGTTAATCCTAAATAAGCAGTTAAGCCCGTCATACCTAAAATGCCTAAATATGCACTTAATGGAGCTTTAGATTTGTCTACTTTTAAAAGGCCTTCTCCTGTAGATACTTGTTGTGTTTTCCAGTCTAACATACCAGAAACAAAATCACCCTCTGCAAAACTTTCATTTTTAGAAGCTATTACTTTTGCAATAACACCAGAATGTATAGGTTTATTTAACTCAAAAGGAGGAACATAAGATTTAGCATCGCTCATTCTTCCTCTTAAATAAGGATCTACAGAAACATAAGTGGTTTCTAATAGTATTTCGCCATCATTAATGCTAATGTCAGATTCATCCTTTACAAATTCAAAATCTGAAACTACTGGCCTTCCAACAGGTCTGTTTTTTAATAAAATTGTCTGAATCATAATTTTGTTTTTATTCAATTACTGTTACTAAATCTTCAGTACTCTTACGCACTTTTACTAAATTTACTAACCAATCTTCATCTGCTTTTCTGTATCCTAAAGGCAATAAAACGGCGCTGCGTAACCCTTTTTCTCTTAAACCTAAAATTTCATCAACAGCAGCAGGATCAAAACCTTCTAACGGAGTTGAATCTACTTTTTCATAAGCAGCAGCCATAATTGCATGTGCAAAAGCAATGTAAGCTTGTTTGGCAGCGTGGTTAAAATTTTCTTCTGCATCTCTTTGTGGGTACATATCTAACAGCATTTTTCTGTAGTTTTCCCAACCTTCGTTTTTAAAACCACGAATTTCATTTGTCAAATCGAACATATAGTTAATACGCTCTGGAGTGTATGTATCCCAAGCAGCAAAAACTAGTAGGTGAGAGCAGTCTGTTATTACAGATTGGTTCCAAGCTATTGGCTTAATTTTTTCTTTTATTTCTTGGTTTTTTACTACTAAAATTTCAAAAGGTTGTAAACCACTAGAAGTAGGAGCCAAGCGAGCAGCTTCTATAATTCTATCAATTTTATCTTCAGCTACTTTTTCGCCATTCATTGCTTTAGCAGCGTATCTCCAATTTAGTTTATCTAATAACTCCATTATAATTTATGTTTATTAATTTGTTTTTTAAGCTTTTATACTGTTCCAAGCAGCTAAATAAGCCTCTTGTATATGTTTTTTGTTAAGGGTAATTGCTCCTCTTTTTTGTGATATTATTAAAAAAGATAAAGGAATAATTGTGTAAGCGTACATTAAATAGTCTGATAATTGGTTTAAAACACCCTCTTTTCTACCACGTTCCCAGAGATCTAATAATGTCTGAAAATGTTTTATTCCTTCTTCTCTGCTAGGTTCATCAATCATAGGTGTATTATCACACTGAGCTAAAAACATAGCTTCTTCACAATTTTTAAACTTAAAATCTGCAATTCTGTTCCAAATAATTTTAAACCCTTCTTCTACAGACATTTCTTCCTTATAGGTTTTAAAGGCATATTCTGTAAATTTTTCTTTAACCTCTATGTATGTCTTGTTCACCAAGTCTTGTTTATTTTCAAAATACAAGTAAATAGTAGCAGGCGATACATTGGCCATTTTGGCAATTTTAGACATAGGTGTTGCATGAAAACCATTGTTATTAACCAACTCTATGGTTGCTTTAACAAGGGCATTACGCTTATCTATGCTTTTCTGTAATTTAGCCATAACTTTTATTTTCTGATACAAAGATATATAAAAATGAATGTTCATTCTTTTTTTTAACGATATTTAATATCATCTTAACAAAAACGTTAATTAAGAGCCTTATATGTTAATGGGTGTTACAGCACCTAGTGTAAGGTTGTCTAAAGTAATATTGTGTATGCGTACACGCACCAAACGTAGGGTAGGGAAACCAACGGCAGCAGTCATTTTACGTACTTGTCTAAATTTACCTTCGGTTATGCAAATACTAATCCAGCTATTAGGTCTGTGTCTGCCTAACCTAATTTTAGTGCTTGGTTCTGGTAATTTTTTTGGAGTTTCTATGTGTTTTACAATACAAGTTTTTGTTGTGTAAGTAGTACCATTTAATCCTATTACTACTCCTTTTTCTAATTTATGTAAAGCTTCATTAGTTATTACGCCATCTAACTGTGCGTAGTATTCTTTTTCTATACCTGCTCTGTTAATTGTATCACTTAATTTGCCATCTGTAGTTAAAAGTAGTAGTCCTTCAGATTTTTCATCCAAACGACCAATGGGCATTATACCTTGTGGAAAATTATAAAATTCAGATAAAAACTTTTTTTTGACTTGATTATTGTCATTACTAGCCAACTGACTAAGTACACCATATGGTTTGTACATTTTATAATGAATATGTTGGCTATTAGGCATAAAAAAAGATGTTGTAATTGCAAAAATAGAAAGAAAAACAGAACTGCTCTACTGTTTTAAGTTCTATAAATATTAAGACAATTTTAAGAGGTTAGAGACAGGAACAAAAGTATCTTTATATCCAATTAAAAAAAACTATTATTAATGAAAAAAATATATACTGTAGCCCTTGTTACTATTTTGTTTGCCGCTTGTAAAGATGGTAAAACAAATACAGAAACAACTACCAAAAACACTATGAACACAACAGAAAACCCATTATTA
The DNA here is from genome assembly GCF_000568425.1 of Cellulophaga geojensis KL-A. NCBI lineage: Bacteria > Pseudomonadati > Bacteroidota > Flavobacteriia > Flavobacteriales > Flavobacteriaceae > Cellulophaga > Cellulophaga geojensis. The sequence continues at coordinate 175,858 of NZ_ARZX01000002.1, read as the reverse complement.
GTGGCAAGTAAACTACCTTACGGAGCACCAGACTTTACGCTAATTAAAAACGAACATTTTAAGCCTGCTTTAAAGCAAGGTATTGCTGCGCAAAAAGCTGCTGTAGAGAAAATAGTAAGCAATACAGAAGCTGCTACTTTTGATAATACTATTTTAGAATTAGAAAAGAGTGGAACACTATTGCAAAGTGTACAAAATGTTTTTTATGGCCTTACAGGCGCACATACTAATGACGATTTGCAAGCGGTACAAGAAGAAATGGCACCTAAATTCTCTGAGTTGCAAGATGGTATTTACTTAAATGACAAATTATTTAAGCGTGTAAAAGAATTATATGTTAAAAAAGATAGCTTGGTTCTAGATCCAGAATCTTATAAATTATTAGAAACTTATTTTGAAGCGTTTGAAAAAGCAGGTGCAAACTTAAGCGCAGCTGATAAAGAAAAACTAAAAACGTACAATACTAAATTAGCTACATTAACCACTGCGTTTAATAAAACACTATTAGCAGCTAATAATGATGGAGCTTTAGTTTTTGTGAATAAAGAAGATTTAGCAGGTTTAACAGAATCTCAATTAAAATCTTTAGAGAATAAAGACGGAGAGGGATGGAAAATTCCGCTACTAAATACTACGCAACAACCGTTATTGCAAAGTTTAGAAAACAGAGCTACTAGAGAAAAAATATTTATGGCTGCTTTTAACAGAGCAGATGGTACTAAAAATGATACTAAAGACATTATTACTAAGATAGCAGAACTAAGAGCTAAAAAAGGAGCTTTATTAGGCTTTAAAAATTATGCTGAGTGGAGTTTACAAGGTACTATGGCAGAAAAACCAGAAAATGTATTTACGATGTTTAATGGTTTAATACCTGCAGCTACTACTAAAGCAAAAAATGAAGCAGAAGAAATACAAAAAATGATTGCCAAAAATGGTGAAGATTTTACTTTGGCAGCTTGGGACTGGAACCGTTATGCAGAAATGGTAAAAAAAGAAAAATACGATTTAGACGAAAGTGCTATTAAACCTTATTTTGAGATTAAAACAGTTTTGGAAAAAGGTGTTTTTTATGCCGCAGAAAAATTATATGGTATAACATTTAAAGAACGAAAAGACATTCCAACTTACCATAAAGATGTTATGGTGTATGAGCTATTTGAAGAAAATGGAGACCAACTGGGCTTATTTTACGCAGATTATTTTGCCAGACCAAGTAAAAGGGGTGGTGCGTGGATGAGTAATTTTGTAACACAGTCTCACTTATACAATAATAAACCAGTAATATATAATGTGTGTAATTACCCAAAACCAGCAGAAGGTGATGAAGCCTTACTAACTTATGATGAAGTTAGTACTATGTTTCATGAATTTGGACACGCATTACACGGCTTTTTTGCAAACCAAGAGTACCCTTCTTTATCTGGTACTGCGGTTGCTAGAGATTTTGTAGAGTTCCCTTCTCAGTTTAACGAAAATTGGGCTTTATATCCAGATGTTTTAAAAAACTACGCACTACATTACAAAACAGGAGAGCAAATACCACAAGCTTTAATAGATAAGATTAAAAAAGCAGGTACATTTAATCAAGGTTATAGCTTAACAGAGAATTTAGCAGCTTCTAATTTAGATATGAAATGGCATACTATTAGTCCAGATTTTACAATATCTAGTGCCAGTGCTTTTGAAAAAGATGCGCTACACAATACAAAACTAGATGTAGTAAGTGCTGTGCCACCACGTTACAGATCTACTTATTTTGCTCATATTTTTGGAAGTGGTTATGCTGCCGGATATTACTCTTACTTATGGACAGAGATGTTACACCATGATGCATACAATTGGTTTGAAAACAATGGTGGTTTAACTCGTGAAAATGGGCAACGTTTTAGAGATATGGTACTGTCTAGAGGCAATACTGTAGATTTAGAGGCTATGTATAAGAACTGGAGAGGTAGTGATCCTAAAATAGAACCTATGTTAAAAGCACGTGGTTTAAAATAATGTGCTTTAAAAAATATATTACTAAATATAAAGGAGCCTCGTAAGGCTCCTTTTTTATTTTTAGTGTAATAGATTTGGCATTGTTTTTAAAGTACTGTATTTGTACTATAAACTTAGTATTTAGCGAAATCCTTTTCGTGGTTTTAACATATTTTAAAGGTTTATTTTCTCAATTTTCAATGCCTATTTTTTACATTTACCTTAACCAACTAATCTAAAAACTTGCAAAACTCAATAAAAACATATAATAAAATTTCATCTGGGTTAGATTTAAAAATAGAACCTTTTGATAGTACCAAAAGGTATACAAAACCACATAAGCACAACAAGTATTTAGAGATTGTTTATTTTACCCAAGGTACTGGCTACCATCACATAGATTTTAAAAGTTATAAAATAGAACCTCCCGTATTTTTTTTAATAAAAAAGGATCAGGTTCATAATTGGGAAATAGATACTGAACCCAAAGGTTACGTTATAATTATTAAAGAATTATTTTTAGAAAAAACGCTAGATAAATTTATAAATACACAGTTGCACAAACTTAAAAACAGTTCTAAACTTAAAATTAAAGAGGTAAACAGCTCTTTAGAGTACTTGTTTAAAGCTATGAGTTTAGAAATGAAGCAAGATATTGTTAACCAGGAAGTTGTAGAGGGTGGTTTAAAGTCTATTTTAGCTAAGTTGGTTGGCTACACAAATACAAATTTTGTTACAGATTACACAAGTTTGAGTTCTGGTTTTTTAGATTTACTATCTACTCAATTAAAAAATAATGTAGCTTTTTACGCCACCCAATTGCATACTACTTCTCAGAACTTAAATGCAATGTGCAATAAGGTTTTTGGTAAAACAGCATCAGATGTAATAGCAGAGCATATTATAAAAGAAATAAAAAGGCAGCTGCTATTTACAAACAAATCTGTAAGTGATATAGCTTATGATTTAGAGTTTAAAGATACATCACACTTTACAAAATATTTTAAACGTTATGTGTTGCAAACACCTTTGCAATTTAAAAAAGCTGCTAATACATAAATTAGACCATTATTTTGTTAATAACACCATTCTTACGCTAAAACAACTACTACTTTAGCTTTCAATAAAAATAATAGTATTATGAAAATGAAAACGCTTTTTTTACTGATGTTTTTCTGTTTTATTGGGCAAAACCTTATGGCTCAAATAACCGGTAAAGTAATAGATGCAAGCACCAACCAAGCCCTAGAATATGCTACAGTTGCATTGTACAAAAAACAAGATTCTGTTTTAGTTACTGGTGTTATAACAGAGTTAGATGGTTCTTTTAAAATACCAAACATAAAAGCTGGTAGATATTATTTAGAAGCGTCTTTTTTAGGGTATACAACTAAAACTATTAGCCCTGTATTGCTATCTAAAAAAGGAGAAGAACTGAGTTTGGGAGCTATACAATTGACTTTAGGTAACCAATTAAACGAAGTTGTAGTGCAAGCAGAGCGTTTAGCGGTTGTACATAAAATAGACCGTCAGGTTTTTGACACTAAAAAATACCAAAATAGTGAAGGTGGTTCTGCAGTAGATGTTGTAAAAAACTTACCATCTGTAACTTTAAATGGTCAAGGAGAAATAAGTGTTAGAGGTAGCCAAGGTTTTTCGGTACTTGTAAACGGTAAACCAACACAAGGAGATGCTAGTGCTATTTTGGCTCAATTACCTGCAAATGCGTTAGAGTCTGTAGAACTTATTACTGCTCCGTCTTCTAAATACGACCCTGAGGGTAAAGGCGGAATTTTAAATATTATAACTAAAAAAGGAGCTATAAATGGTACCTATGCACAGCTTAATGTACGTGGTGGTTTTCCGTCTATAGAGGAATACAATACAAAAGAAGCAGCACAACGTTACGGAATAGATGCAACATTAAACAAGCGAACAGACAAATGGAATTTTTCTTTAGGCGCTAGTTACCAACGTAATGATAAAACCGGTAGGAGAGAAGGAGATATGTACATTGTTAATGAAGCTGAAAATAAAATGACTTTTTTACCTTCTGATGGTGAGCGTAGTTTTGATGAAGTAAGTTATAACGGAAGATTTAATGTAGATTACACACCTAACAAAAATAATAGTTATTCGGTTGGTTTTTTTGCAGGAAAACATACCAAAGATAGACTGGCAGATATTGTTTATTATGACAACCACGCAATAGCACCAATAGAAAGTGACTCTAGGTTGTATACTTTTACATATTACAACCATAACCTTAGAACAAGAAAAGGTGATTTTGCATTGGGTAGTTTTGATTATGAACATAAGTTTACTAATGAGTCTAAATTAGCGGCATCTATTTTGTATGAATATACATTTTTAGGAGGACCAACGGAGAATGACAACCTTGGTTATCCAGACAATAATATTGTTTACCAGCAAGAATATAATACTAATGATAACCCGTTATATGGTACACGTTTTAATTTAGATTATACTTTTAAACCTTTTACATTTGGAACAGTTGAAACAGGTTATCAATACAGAAATTTAGACCATACAGGTGAATTTGTATACCAAAGAGATGGTGTTTTGGTACCAGAGTTTTCTAGTGATGTTAGTTTAAATAGAACTATACACTCTGGCTACGCACAATTAACAGGAGCTGATAAAAAATGGGATTATGCAGCTGGTTTACGTATAGAGTCTATGGATAGAGAATATGAAGAATCTTTAAAAAGTGAAATTTCTCCTAATAGTTATAAGTATGATTTTGTAAAGCTTTTTCCGTCTGCATCTTTACAATATAAAATTAATGATAAAACAAAACTAAAAACAGCTTATAGTAAAAGGGTAGAGCGTACAACAACTTTTAAAATGAATAGTTTTGCAGAAAGAGAACACTCTGAAGTTTTTGAACAAGGAGACAATAAATTAGAGCCAGAGTTTATAGATTTAGTAGAAGTAGGAATAACAAAAAAGTTGAAGCAAGGAAATTCTTTTTTTGCTACAGCCTATTACAGAGGTGTAGAAAATGTAATAAATAGAGTTAATGTGCTTGCATACCAAGAAAATGGAGCTGTAATAGATACTATTATAAACCGTGTGTATTCTAATGTAGGTAAAAGCAACTCTTATGGTTTAGAAATTGGAGCTACAATAAAACCAACTGAAAACTGGACAAATTTTATTGGAGCAAATGTTTATAGTTATAAAATTAATGGTGTTTTAAACTTTAACCACAGAGATGGTGTTGCACGTACTTACGGTATAAATAGTAAGGCTACTATATACTCTGTAAATCTTAACTCTACTTACAATTTTTGGCAAAATGCAAGTGCACAGTTCTCTTTTAATTATTTATCTGATAGAAATACTGCAATGGGAGAAGACTCTAGGTTTTATTCTCCAAATCTTACGCTTAGAAAATCGTTTTTAGATAATAAATTAACAGCCACGTTACAATGGCAAAATATAGATATGGGCTTATTAAACACTAATGAGCAACGTATTACAACGTCTAGACCTGGTAAATTTTATACTACAACAAATTACAGGTATGAGGTAGATATGGTGTCATTAAATTTATCATATACATTTAATGCAACTAAAAATAAATCTAAATTTATTGATAGTGAATTTGGAAAACGAGAGTTTTAATTAATCTGTTAGATTTGTAAATTAAAAGCCTAGTTAATGTTTGTATAACTGGGCTTTTGCTTTTAGCTAAAATAGCTCTTTCTTTACTTTGTCATAATAACTGTCACTTACTGGTATGTTTATACTAGATAGTAGTAAATCTCTGCCTTTAAGACTTGTAACTTTACTTTTGTTTACAATAAAAGACCTGTGTACACGCATAAATAAATTTGGATCTAAGGTTTTTTCTAAAGATTTTAATGTCTGGTGACTCATTATCTTTTTACCATCTTCTAAATAAAAATTAACGTACTCACTATCACTTTCTATATGCGTAATGTGCTGTAATTGTATTTTATGCAAGTCATAACCAGATTTAATAGTTATAGTAGTATTATTAGTATACTTATTAGGGCTTTCTGTTGTTTCAAGTTTATTTACAGCTTGTAAAAAACGTTCAAAAGTTATAGGTTTTAATAAATAATCTAGAGCGTTTAACTCATAGCCTTGCAAAGCATACTCAGAATAAGCAGTTGTAAAAATTATTTTAGTAGTAGCGGGTATCATTTTAGCAAAATCTGTTCCCTTTAAATTAGGCATTTGTATGTCTAAAAAAATAAGGTCAATTGTATTTGCTTTTAGTGTTTGTATAGCGTCAATAGGGTTTTCGTAATCAGCAACAAGCTCTAGGTAATCTAATTTACTAATATAGCTAGTTAATAAGCCTCTAGCTAGTTCTTCATCATCAATAATAATACATTTATACATTTTGCTGTAAATTTAATTCAACTTTAAAAATACCATCAGTTTTAGAAATAGCTAATGTATGTTTATTAGGGTAAAGTATTTCTAGTCTCTTTTTTACATTATCTAAGCCTATACCTCCTACATTATCTTTTAAAATATCTTTAGTGGCTATGCTATTTTCTACTTTAAAATTAATGTTACCATTGTCTGCCGTTAATTTAATAGTAATAAATGTAGCATTAAATTGTTCTATATTACTATGTTTAATGGCATTTTCTACAAATGGTATAAGTAACATTGGGGCAATTTGTATACTACTATCTTTTACGTTAAATGTAGTGTTTATAGGGTATTTTTTACTGCTTTTTAAGGTGAAAAGTTTTATGTAGTTCTCTATATATTCAATTTCTTTAGAGAGGAGTACAAAAGGTCTCTCGCACTCATATAAAACATACCTTAGCATTGTAGATAAATAACTTATGCTTTCTTGGGTTTTAGCAGTATCTATAGCAGATAACGCATAAATGTTATTTAAAGCATTAAACAAAAAATGCGGATTTATTTGTGACTTTAAAAGTTTTAATTCTGTTTCTAAATTTTCATTTTTACTAATAATTATTTCTTCTTCCTTTTTTTTAGTATACACAATAAACTCTATTACAGTAGCTAAAATATATGCAATAAATAAAAGTAATATTTGTGTAAACTGCCTAGACGGTGGCCTTGGTATGTTTTCCCTATTTATATTAGGTAATTCTGCAGCCTGTGGTATTCTTGGTAAAGGCAAAGGACGTTCTGGAGGGAGTAACACAGACATTAGAGCTATAAAAATACCCAGAGCTATTACAGATATTATAACAAATTGTAAATGTTTTTTAGGGAATAAAAACTTTGGAGCAGTATAAAAAATTAATAATGCTATTAATACTATTTGTCCTAAAAAAGAAAATAAGTTTTGCTCTATAAAATTTGTAGCCCAAGCTTGTTGTGACCATAAAACAAACCACAAAGCAAACCATAAAATGGATTGAGAAATAAATCTAATTGTTGTATTCATACTGCAAATAAATGAAAATAAAAATCAATGTATGTTTAAAAAACAGCCTATTTACCCAGTGTAAAATAGATTTGGCAGAATATAAAAACAGTTTTACAGAAAGCTTAGCTGCATTCACTTAAAACCAAACATCTGCATTAATCTTATGCTCATCTTTGAAATCTAAAATAGTAGAATTTTAAAAATAAAAAGATGAAAAATACAACAGTAAAAAAAGGAGTTTTAGTAGTAGCGTTAGTAGCATTTGGTGCAATGGGATTAAAAGCACAACCACCAAAAGGAGAACAACGTAAAAGACCTACGTTAGAAGAGATTTTTAAACAGATGGACGCTAATGAAGATGGTAAACTTACTAAAGAAGAGGTAAAAGGACCTTTAAAAAAAGATTTTAAGAAAATTGATGCCAATGAGGATGGGTTTTTAACTAAAGAAGAAATAGAAAAAATGCCTAAGCCAGAAAAGAAAGAGAAACCATCTAAATAAAACTTATGAAAATTTCTAAATTAAAATATATACCATTATTTAGTATAGCAACTATTGTTACTGTAGCATTTATTGCCTGCAGTAATGATAGTAATTCTGATGAGGATGCTATAAATAATGATGATACAAGTGCTGAATTACACGCAGCTTTTGCAGAGTTTGATTCTGAGAATGTAACAATTTTATTAAATGGTACAGAAGTAGAAATAGAAACTAACGGAATGCCAAACCATACGTCTCCGTATTGGTCTAATACTACAGAACGTTCTGCTGTAGACCCAATGGGTAATACGTTAACTACAGAAGCAGCAGATAGTAATCATCCTTTATTTGTAGAGCCTACGGTAACTAGTTTTGAAAAAATGGCTCCAGGTAATATTGATGATTTTAATGGATCATATTCTTTGACTGTTCCCCAAACACCAACTAAGGCATCTACAAGTACTTCTACTGGTTTAGGAGCTATTGGTATAGCTGTAAGTGGTGCAATGATTTATAATGATGAAGAAGGACCAAATGTACCTTTAGATGATGCAGTAGGCTCTTTAGATTATACAGCAGCACATACAGGTCCGCAAAGTTACCATTACCATTTGGAAACCAAAGCATGGTCTAATGATGATGAAAATTTAATTGGTATTATGGCCGATGGTTTTTTCTTATATGGTAGAAAATGTAATGCTACAGGCACTTATCCTACAGATTTAGATGCTTCTGGCGGGCATACAAGTACAACACAACACTCAACTGAAGAAGAATATCATTATCACATACAAAATGAGTTATATCTTAACCAATTTTACATTCTATTCCCAGGAGATTACCAAGGTTCGCCAGCTACTATTTTATAAGTTGTTGTTAGTTGTTGCTTTACTGTTTGTAACTAGTTGTACAACGGTTACTGCTGTATCAAAAAAGAACTTAGAAGTAAAAAATAATAAAGGGCTTGTGTATTATAAAAACAAGCCTTTTACTGGCTTAGCTATTAGTTTTTATAAAAATGGTGGCAAGTCTGAAAGTATTAGCTATAAAAATGGAAAAAAAGATGGCAATTACCAAAAATGGTTTTATACGGGTGATCTTAGTTACCAAGCATATTACAAAAACGGAAAAAAAGAGGGCGTGGCTAAGTCTTGGTGGAGTAATGGTAAACTAAGGTCTAGATCTGTTTTTGCAAACGGAATTGTAAACGGTATACAAAAGCAGTGGTACAAAACAGGAGCAAAATTTAAGGAGATGAATATTGTAAACGGAAAGGAAGAAGGCTTGCAAAGAGCATGGCGTAAAAACGGAAAAATATACAATAATTATGAAGCAAAAAACGGTAGAATTTTTGGACTTAAAAGAGCAAATCTTTGTTTTCAATTGGAAGATGAAATTGTACAGGTTAAATAGCTTGTTTACAGCATTTTTACTTGTTTTTACATTGTTAGGATGCAATAATAAATCTAACAGTGAAAAAGAGAGTGCTTTACCTTATTATGGTGAATCTAGTTTTACTCCAAAATGGTTGGCTACAGATAGTAAAGAAGCTATGGAAATGCATAGAATACCCAATTTTAGTTTAATAAACCAAAACGGAGAAGTAATAACACGTAATACTTTTAAAAATAAAATTTATGTAGCAGATTTTTTCTTTACTAGTTGTTCTGGTATTTGTCCTAAAATGACAAGTAATATGTCTGTATTACAAGAAGCTTTTAAAACAGATGATGATGTTTTGTTGTTATCACATACGGTAACTCCGGAGACAGACACAGTAGAAGTTTTAAACGAATATGCAAAAACTAAAGGTGTTACGCCTAACAAATGGCATTTAGTTACTGGTAGTAGAAGTGAAATTTATAACTTAGGTAGAAATGCCTATTTTATAGAGGAAGACTTAGGAGAACTAAAAACAGATGATGATTTTTTACACACAGAAAATTTTGTTTTAATTGATAAAAACCAACACATTAGAGGTATTTATAACGGGTTAAACAAAACTGCTATACAACAACTTATTACTGATATTAAAACTTTAAAAGAAGAGTCTTAATTACTTGTTTTATATTTAGTTAGAATATAATATTAAAGCAACACCTAAAAGTATACCAGCAAGCGGAATAAGCTTTTTTCGTTTGTTTTTTTCTTTAAACAAAATTCCGCCTAATAATACGGCTATTAAAATTTGACTCCTTTTTATGGCAGATAAAAGCATTATTAATGCATCTGGATCTTGTAGTGCTTTAAAGTAAAAATAATCTGCAGTTTGCAATAAAATACCAACAGCGGGTATAGACCAACGCCATTTAAACGCTTTTCTTTTGTCTGCCTTTGGAAACCAAGTTATGGCTAGTATAACTAATAATATTAAAATAGTATACCAGCAAAACCAAAACTGTAGTGTTTGCGGATTTAAATTTACCTGTTGTATTAAAAATTTATCATATAAACCGCTAGATGAGCCTAAAAAGGTAGCACCTATTATAGCAAATATCCATTTGTTCTTTTTAAAATTGATACCTTCTTGTTTTCCAATTCTAGAGTATAAAAAAACAGAAAATATGATTAAGAAAAAGCCAATCCATTGCCAATAATTTGGTCGTTCATGATAAATAAAAATTGCGCCAATAAAAGTAAAAAAAGGTCCGGCGGAACGTATTGGAGTAACAATAGTAATGGGCAAATGTTTTAAGGCTTGGTAAGCCAATACCCAAGAGCCAGCCATTAGCATAGATTTTATAACAATTAATGCGTGGTTTTGCCAAGGAATATCTGTGATGTAAAAACCAATTTCTTTAGTAAACTCAGGATAAAATTTAGATCCTAAATAAAAAGGTAGTAACAGTAAAAAACCAGCAGTTATAGTACCTAAAAGTACAGGAAAAACCTCATTGCCTTGTACAGCATGTTTTTTACACAAATTATGTAACCCTAAAAATAAAGCCGATAAAAGGCCTAAATACATCCACATGGCCGCGAAGATAGTTTTTTAGATAATTTTTAAGAGTGTTGTGTATTATTTTATGTCAGATTTCTTCAATTTAAACGGATTTAAACTAATGTATATTATGGTATAGATAAATAACAGAAGTAAATACCAGGTATTACTTATTAAGTCTGTATATGTTAGTTTTCCTTTAGAAAAGCTTAAAATCATTAACACTTGTGCTCCATAAGGTAATAATCCTTGTGTAATACAGGCAAAAATATCTAATATTGAAGCCGTATTTTTATTGTCTAACTTATACTCATCGTTTATAGTTTTGGCAATAGTACCAGAAATAATTATGGAAACGGTGTTATTTGCAATAGCCATATTAACCGTACTTACTAGTGTGGCAATTCCAAATTGTGCAGATTTTTTACTCTTTATAAGTGTTTTTATTTTATTTAGAATATAGTCTATCCCTCCATTTTTAGCAACCAAAGCAGCTAAGCCACCAGACAATAAGGATAACAAAAAAATCTCTGTCATACTCGTAAATCCTGCATATGCATACTTAGTAGATTCAATTAGCGTAAAGTCACCGTAAAATATACCAATTATTGCAGCTAAAATTACACCAAGTAATAAGGTAACAAAAACGTTTACACCAATAACAGATAGTGCAATTACAAATACATAAGGTACTATTTTTAGTAGGTTATAATTATAGGTTGTATTTTCTAAACTATGCGCATTTAAATCTGCTCCTTTAAAAATTAATACAACAATTGTAATTAAAGCTGCTGGTAATGCAATTTTTATATTTTGTTTAAATTTATCGCTCATTTTAACTCCTAAAGATTGTGTTGCTGCAATAGTTGTATCTGATATTACAGAAAGGTTATCTCCAAACATAGCACCACCTAAAAGTGCACCACAAAGCACGGCTAAAGATGCACCACCTTTATCTGCAAACCCTATAACAATTGGTGTTAAAGCTACAATGGCACCTACAGATGTACCTGTAGATATAGATAAAAAGGCAGCAATAATAAACACTCCAAAATAAATGTATTGTATAGGAATTATATCTAACCCTAAACTCACAATAGCGTCTACACTACCTGTTTCTTTGGTAATTGTTGCAAATGCACCAGCCAACAAATATATAAGGCACATAGTTAGTATTTTACTATCTCCACAGCCTTCTAAAAGTGTATTAATTTTAGCATTAATAGTTTGTTTAAATAATAAAAAAGCGGCTATAATACCTGCAATAACAGCTATAGGCGCTGGTAATGCATAAAAGTCGTTCTGATAAATACCTACGCCTAAAAATGTAAATACAAATACAAATAAGGGTAATAATGCTATAAGCTTTGGTGTACTATTTTTTATTGCAGTCATTTTTATTGTTTTGCAGAATCACAATAAGAAAAAGACAAATAATAAGGAGTTAAATTAACATTTTTTCCAAAGTATTGGCTTATCCTTTTTTAGCACCTTGCTCGTTATTGCAGGTTGCTATCTCTTTTTTTTGAGATTCTTGATAATTAAGTGCGCAAAACTAAAGCATAACAACGAGATAAAATCATAATTTTCTGTTATTTTTTACCACCAAACAACAAAAAACTTTTCTAATTCTCCGTTAGGAAATTTTATCCAGCATAATGGAGACTTTTTGGCAGTAATTAAGGTGTTAACCTCTGCAGTAAATGTATTATATGTTAGCCAGTTTACTTGTGTTTTTACTTCTTGCAGCCAATTAGTTTTGTTAGGTATATAAAACTTACACTTATTAAATTGCTCTAATTGTGCATGCTTAACATAAAAACCTTTTACACAGTTCTTATTTAACTGCTTAAATTTTACACTTCTTTTGTAAGGTGTAAATAGTTGTGCTTTAAAAAATACACGTTGTTTAATTTTATTTAAACTTAAATTTAGCTTTTTAATTATTGGGGTTGTATGGGTGTTGTAGAGTAGTGGTAGTTGCTTATCTTTAAGTTTATCTAACTTTTTAATTAGAGAATCATTTCTGTTTGGTCCAATCCAATAATCTAACTCAGTACTACCAACCGTATCATCAAACAGGTAAAATTTATAAATTATTTCTATATGATAGGCTATTTTGTTTTTTATTAAAATACAGTCTATTTCACCAATAGTAAGCTTATTGTTTTGTATTTGTAGGTTTTCTGCTAAAATAGTAATGTCTTTAGATTGCTTAAAATCTGTGCTAACATAGCGTTCTACCCTTTTTCCTAATCTTAAATTTGTTGGTATCTTATCAGTAAATTTTGGAGTATCATTTTTTTCTAGTTCAAACTGTTTTAAACCATACACGCTGTTGCTTACCCATAGTGTTGGGGTATTTACATAACCAATAAACTGTTGCTCTATGTCTTTGTATTGTAATGTCATTTAAAACAAAGTAAACACTTGTACTAATTAATTAACTATTTCTACAAATAAAACTATATTTGTGATAATAAATGGTTTAAATGAAAATTAAAATAGCTCAATTTATATCTGTATTAGGACACCCGTTGTTGCTATTTCCTTTTTTAATTTTAATTTTTAATCTTAATGATAAGGAAACAGTCTTTTCCCATACCTTATCTCTTATTTATGGCATTTTTTTTCTAGTTTTAATTGCTTGGGTCTATATAGGAAAAAGAAGAGGAAAATATACAGACTTAGATGTGTCTAACAAAAGGGAGCGTAGATCGTTGTATATATTTGCTTTACCACTAATGGTTTTGGTTCTTTTCTTTTTATTTTATACAAACCAGCCTGTTTACATTTGCACTAGCTTTTCTATAGCTACGCTTATGCTTTTAGCTTCTTTCGGAATTAATTTTCTTATAAAAATATCTATGCACGTGGCTATAAACATATATTTAGCACTTGCTATTATATTTGTAAATAGGCGTTTAGGTGTTGTTCTTATATTATTTACATTTTTAGTAATGTGGTCTAGACTTGTATTAAAAAGGCACACACCAAAAGAGGTTGTTACAGGCTTAATTATAGGCTCATTGTTTGGGCTAACCTTAGTACTTATTTCTTAGAAGTTCCTTAAAGTAATTTTAAAACGAAAATATATCAATTACAATTAAATATATATTAGATGGCTACATTTTTATATTCTAATATAAGACTCAGTAACTGTTTGGCTAGTTTTGGAGTGTAAAACAATCAAACATAAAAATGAAAAATACTTTAAAAATTACGTTTCTACTTGTTATGTTGTTAATAACTTCCTGTGGTAGCGATAAAGACACAATCAGAATTTCTACACTAGAAGGCTTACAAGCAGCCAAACAATTAGCAATGACTAGTTTTGGAGCCGATTTAGAAGTTTATAGGTTAGAGTTTTATTCTAAAGAAGATTTAAACTCAGATTTAGGGAGCATTACCATTAAGTATTTAAAAGATGGTAAATTATTTAGCAGACGTTATACCACAAAAACAAATTATGCTGAAGCTACTTTAGAAGATGAAAAGCTTTTGAATGATGCCTTTCAGAAAAAATTTCATATCAAAAATGCACAAGGTAAACTTAAAATTAGTGATCTAGATGTAGATGCTATTTTTTCTAATGTAAATAAAGGTGTTGTACTTATTGAAGAAGAAATGGAAATAGACAACTATCAAGTTAGAGAATACTACGTTGAAGTAGACACTAAGACAAATAAAATATCTTCAGATTTTGAAATACACGTAACAGAACCTAACAATGAAACCATTGAAGGACGTAATATAGTAACTAATTTTTATGAAGTTGAGTTTAAGGTCGATGAAAATGGTGAACTTACCATTAAAGGCTAATAGTAAATATACAATATAAAGCGTTCCCCGCTTTTTACAAAGGTTGTCCTATGTTCCTATAGGCAACCTTTTTTATTTTTAGGACTAAATTACATAGACAAAGTAAGTATATGTAAAAGTTTTTTCTTACAAAAAATATTTTATAAGATAGATTCGTAATTTTATTTTCAGCTGTATTTACCAACAATATAGTTTTTTTACCGATAAAATACATAAGTTTTAATAGGTTATTTATATGCCTGTTGAGTATTTGTCTAGTGTATATTTATCATATTTTTCTTGTTAAATAGTAGTTTCGTGTTAAATAATTTTAGTCTGTTTCCCCAGGATATGAATTTTTTTGAAGAAAATAATTTAATCAATATTTAAACTACATTTTTTATGAAAAAGATTAGCCTACTATCAATTATTATGTTTCTACAATTGCTATTTGTTAATGCTCAGTACGATTGGGATAACATACCTATACCCGCAAATGCCGGATCAGGAAAAACGTGGCAATTACAAGTACAAGCCAGTGACGATTTTAACTACCAATTTTTACCTTCTACCAATGTTACCGATTTTGGCCCAGGAAATAATAAAAAATGGTATAATAAATACCATAATTTACCAAGTGGTGCTCCCAATAATTTTGAAGGTCCAGGACCAACAAAATGGATGCAAAACCACGTAGCTGTTTCTGGAGGTCATTTAAATATTTGGGCATCTAGAATCCCTGGAGCAACCAAGTCTTTTGTTGGCTCTAGCGGAAATTTAATTTCTAGACCAGAAACAAGAGCTGGTTGTATAACTAACAAAACGCGTGTAAAATTCCCTGTATTTGTAGAAGCTAGTATAAAAGTAATGAACTCTTCATTAGCTTCGGATATTTGGCTACTTAGCCCAGATGACACACAGGAAATAGACATTATAGAATGTTATGGAGGGCCAGGAGACGACAATAGAAATGGTTTCTTTGCAAATAAAATACACCTTAGTCATCATGTATTTATTAGGCCTCCAAACTTTAAAGATTACCAACCTGCAGATTTTAATAGTTGGTGGCAAAAAAATGGAGTTAACCAATGGGGAGGAAGAGTTGTAAGAATTGGTGTTAATTGGGTTTCAGCTACAAGATTAGAGTATTATGTAGACGGGCAAATGGTACGTGTTTTAGATGATACTGCAGTACAAACCAGATTAGCAGATGGTACTTGGCAATATACATACCCAGCTGGTGTAACAAGTACTGGTGTTAACGGACAGTTAGTTAGAGAAAATGGATATCAAAAAATGAATATTGCTACTAGTTTAAATGATGCAAAAAACAAGTCTAATATTAGTGTTATAGATCCATTTAATTATTTAAATAACCAGAGAAGATTTACAAAAGAAATGGATATTATTATTAATGTAGAAGACCAAAGTTGGCAAGCAGAGGCTAACAGATCTGCTACAGATAAAGAGTTAGAGAATTTTGAAAATAATAATTTACTTGTAAATTGGATTAGAGTATACAAACCTGTTAATGCTAGTAACTTTGTTAATACAGAGATTTCTAATAATTCTGCTAGAACTTTAACTTTTAATGAAGAAGAAAAGCAAGAGCTAGCAGTATTTCCTATTCCTGCTAAAGACGTTGTAAATATTAGTAGTAAAGACTATGTACAGGCTAAGGTTTATAATTTGCAAGGACTAATTGTTTTAAGAAAAGATGTTGCAGATGGTACACTAAATGTTTCTTCTTTAGAAAAAGGTATTTATGTACTAGAATTAGCCAAAGCAAATGGTGAGTCTACAAAGCAAAAAATTGTAATATCTAAATAACAATTTTCTTTATTAACTTAAAACCCAAAACATAAATTATGTTTTGGGTTTTATTTATAATTTAGTTTTTTCACTTTCCTTAGGTTCAACTTTAGAAGAATATTTTTTAAAAAATTGCTGCTGTTGCTGTAGCATTCTATTTCTAATTTTATCTAACTGCATAAAATCTTCTCCAAAATCACTAGAGAAAAAATCATCATTAAAAAAACTATCCATAAATATAGAGTCTATATCTTGTGGTGTTGGAAAGGAGTGTAAACTAGAGAAAAACTTTGACTTGTAACTGTGTAACAAGCTGTCTTTTTCTAGATCAGATAAGTTGTTGTATGTGTTACTAGATGACCAAGAGTAAATACTATCATACTGTATTAAATTTCCCTTATCATCATACTGTTTATTCACTTTCCAGTCACCTGGCGGAACTTTTTCTGCCGTTTTTGGCGTTGTTTCTTCTTTGTTATTTTGCCCATTACAACTAACGTTTAAGCAAATTAGTAGGGCTAGAGCTAAATACTTTTTCATAGTGTAAAAATTAATTAGACATTATAAAATAACAGGAAGCTAATTGTTAGCTCCCTGTTATTATTAATTAAGATATATTTATTGTTCTAGCAGGCTTTTGCTTTGCCTCTTCTTTTTTTGGTAAGGTAATATGCAAAATACCATCTGTATACTTTGCATCTATACTAGCGTCATTAACAGTTTCTGGTAGTGTAAAAGTTCTTTTAAAAGATGAGTATCCAAACTCTCTACGCGTATAGTGTTGGTTGTTAGTTTCTTCTTCCTCTTTAATTTCTGCAGAAATAGTTAAAGATTGGTTATCTATTTCTACCTGAAAATTAGATTTATCTAACCCAGGAGCAGCCATATAAACTAAAAATGACTCTGGTGTTTCCTTAATATTTACCTTAGGCAAAGTTATACCTGTATTAAAGTTAGATGTAAATACAGTAGGTAAATCTAAATTAAACATATCGTCTATTACTCTAGACCAGCTAGGAAAGTTAATAGGTGAATTTGTGCTTGTTAAACCTCCGTTTTTAGGAACATTAATTAAATTGCTCATAATTACAAAAATTTTAAATTAAACAAAAAATCAAATACTTAATATGTAAGTAGTTAACAGCAAAAAAAATGCCAATTTATAAAACTGACACATTAAAAAAATCTTAATATTAAATACTTTTTTAAGCTCTAATAGATGGTGCACAAGAACCTCGTTTTAATAACATATATTCTCCGTTATTTTTAAACTCTTTAATAGAAGTACCTGCGTAGCGTTTAAATGTTTTAGATAAGTGACTAACATCTGTAAACCCTAATTCATCAGCAATTTCTGTAAGTGTAAAATCAGAGTTTAATAAGCGTATCTCTACTAACTTTAGCTTTCCTTTTATAATATATTCTCTTAGTGACATTTTTACTTGTTTTTTAAAATATTCACTAACATAGGTTGGTGACATCATAAAAACATCTGCCAAATTTTCAACTTTTAACAATTCCGTCTTGTCAATGTTTTCATTTATATATGCAAGCATTTTTGTAATTCTATTATCAGAATTATTGTTAGGAGTTTCAAAATAAGTACTGTTTTTAATATTGCGTATTAATATTTCTAAAATACTAGTCATAAAACTAGTTATTAAGCTAACCGAGTCGTCACCATAACTTCTAGACTCTTGCAATATCATATCTATTAAACTTTCTAAATAATTGCGGTCTATTTCATTTTTAATAATATCTCCAGGCAATTGGTTGTAATTAGATAGTATGTATGATGCTTCTTTAAACCATTCATTTCTATCTATAGTCACTTTATTTACATTTTTAAAAAACGAATCTGTAAATTTTAAAAACACAAAATTAGTAGACTCTTTTATATTAAAAGAATGGCATTTTAAAGGTGGTAACAAAAATATACTACCTTTTTCATATTCATAGTCGTTGTAGTTTATACACTGGGTTCCTTTACCATTTTTTATTAAAACCAACTCAAAAAAATTATTTTTAACAGGTCGCTGTTTCCAGTCTGTTAATTCTATTTCTTGTATTTCAAAAGGTTTATGTGCTTCTAGTACTTGCATTTTTGAGATAATTAAGCTTTAAATGCACTAAAATAGAATATATTTTGAAAATTGTATAAATATTAACCTTTATTTATACAATGCTATCCTGTGTAATTACTTATAAATAGATAATAAAGTGAGTACCTTTGCTAAAGGTATAATTATATTGTTTTAAAAATTAAATGGATTTATTTAATCAAACCAATTTATTTTCAACTAAAGAAGTCCGTAAAACTACTTTTGATTTACCAGGAGCGGATATTACGTTGTTCGAAAATTTCTTCAACATTGAAGAGAGTAACAAGCTGTATAAAAGTCTACTTCATAATACGCCTTGGCAGCAAGAACAAATTAGCATTCACGGTAAATTGGTAGATTATCCTAGATTAACTGCTTGGTATGGAGATGTTGACAAAGACATTAAATACACGAATACAAAAAGTAAAATGCATTTGTGGAATAACGATTTACTTTTCATTAAAGAACATATAGAGAAAGAGGTGGATATAAAATTTACACGCAGTTTACTTAATTATTACCGTGACGGAAAAGATAGCGTAGACTGGCATCAAGACTACAAAGGAGAACAACGAAAAAATACGGTTATAGGTTCAGTTACCTTTGGTGCAACCAGACCTTTTCAGTTAAAACACATATCAAGAACAGATTTAAAACGTGTAGATATTCCATTAGCAAATGGTAGTCTTTTGTTAATGCAAGGCGCTACACAAGAAAATTGGAAACATAAAATACCTAAAACAAAAAAACATATTCTACCTAGAATAAATTTAACCTTTAGGTGGATTGCTTAATTAAAAAAACTTGTATTAATAAAGGTTTAACATTAACTTAATGTACGTTTTAATGCTTTAAATGCTTTTTTTAGGTTGTTTTATGAATATTTTAAGAATAAACCTCTAATTAACCTTTTTTTGTACCTACTTCTCCTTTTTTTGTACTATTAAATAGCTTTATACCCTACATATCTTTGCCTTAAAATTAAACAACATATAAAAAAAGATATAATGAATACACCAAACATTGCAAAGGAAGATATTTTAAACGCGTTTAACTACAGACACGCTACCAAAGAATTTGATGCATCAAAAACATTAACCGATGAGCAAATCAATTTCATCTTAAAAACAGCAAATTTATCTCCAAGTTCATTTGGTTTTGAACCTTGGCATTTTATCGTTGTTCAGGATAAGGAATTACGTGAGCTATTAAAGCCAGTGGCTTGGGGTGCTCCGGTAAAATTAGATACTGCTAGTCACTTCATTTTAGGTTTGGCAATGAAAGCTCCTATGGTAAAGCATGATGCGCCATATATTGAACATATGATGAAAGAGGTAAAACAAATGCCCGAAGATGTTGTTGAAATGTATTCTAAATTTTACAGAGAGTTTCAGGAGCGTGATTTTACCTTAGATTCAGATAAAAAGTTATTCGATTGGTCATCAAAACAGACTTACATTGCTCTAGGTAATATGATGACTGCTGCCGCACTTACAGGAATAGATTCTTGTCCTATTGAAGGTTTCCATATAGAGGATACGGAAGCTTTATTAAGAGATAAATTCGGGGTGGATACAGATAAATATGGAATTTCTTTTATGGCTGCATTCGGATACAGAAAAGCAGATCCTGAATTCCCTAAGTCTAGAAGACCATTAGAGGACATTGTAACTTGGAAATAAGAAATATTATGAAAGCAATAGGGTACAAAGAGAATCTTCCAATTGACAATATAAAGTCTTTACAAGATGTAGAATTGGAAACTCCAAAAGCTACAGGAAGAGATATTTTAGTAGAAATAAAAGCTATTTCCGTAAATCCGGCAGATTATAAGGTACGTGCAGGAATGCCTGCAGAAGGTGACAACTGGAAAGTTATTGGCTGGGATGCAACGGGAATTGTAACTGCTGTTGGAGAAGATGTAACCTTGTTTAATGTAGGAGATGAAGTTTGGTACGCAGGCGATTTTACTCGTCAAGGTAGTTATGCAGAATACCAAATTGTAGATGAGCGTATTGTTGGTAAAAAACCACAAAGCTTATCTTATGCTGAAGCTGCTGCATTACCATTAACCACACTTACAGCCTATGAAATGTTGTTTGATAGGTTAGAGGTATCTAAAGACGATGCCAGCAAATCTATTTTGGTCATCGGTGCCGCTGGTGGTGTAGGTTCTATTTTGGTGCAATTGGCTAAAAAACTGACCAAGTTGAATATTATAGGTACGGCTTCTCGTGAAGAAACTACGTCTTGGTTAAAAGAATTAGGTGCAGACACGGTTATTAACCACCGAAATAAATTGAGCGAAGAGTTCGAGAAATACAATTTACCGGCTCCGGAGTATGTAGTAAGCTTAAATGCTACGGAACACCACGTAGATGAAATTGCTAAACTGATAAAACCTCAAGGGAAATTCGGATTTATAGATGACCCAAAATCGCTAAATGTAATGCCTTTTAAAGGTAAAGCGGTTTCTACGCATATAGAGTTAATGTTTACACGCTCTATGTTTCAGACCGAAGATATGATTGAGCAGCATAATATATTGAACAAAGCTTCTGAATTAATCGACAACGGAACTATTAGAACTACGTTAGGCGAAAATTTTGGAACTATAAACGCTGAAAACCTTAGAAGAGCGCACGCTTTTTTAGAAACAGGTAAAGCAAAAGGTAAAATTGTTTTAGAAGGATTTTAGGCTAATTGAGTTAAATAAAAACATTAATAAAAAATATCAAAATGAAAAAAACAATATTACTTGCATTAGCAATAGCAACAACGGCATATACAAGTGCACAAACACCAACAACGGATCCTGCCAAATCTGTAAATGAGGTGGTAACGGCAGACAATGTAGAATGGGGTTGGTTAAATCCGTTACGTGGAGACAAAAGTCCGGCTGCCGGAAAACTTTGGGGAGATCGTACAAAGAATGAACCTGCAGGTTTTTTAGTGAAATTTAAAAAAGGATTTTCATCGCCTCCACACATTCACAACATTACTTATAGAGGTGTTGTAATACAAGGTTTATTACATAATGATGATGAAAAAGCAGAAAAACAGTGGTTACCAGCAGGATCTTATTGGCAGCAGCCAGCAGGAGAAGCACACATAACTGCAGCAGATGGACAAGAAAATTTAGCTTTTTTAGACATTCAAGAAGGTCCTTATTTGGTACAACCAACATCTGAAGCTTTTGATAATGGCGAAAGACCTATTAATGTAGACAAAACCAATATGGTTTGGCTAAATGCAAAAGATATTAAGTGGGTAAAAGAAAAGAGTAATGTGCAAACTGCCTTTTTATGGGGTAGTCACGAGGAAAACCAATTGCGTGCAACACTTTTAAAATTACCAGCTGGTTTTAGTGGTAGCATTAAAAATTTGAGTCCAAACTTTAGAGCAGTAGTTATTTCTGGTGGTATAACTCATCAGTTTTCTAAAAAAGATGCTAAAAATGAGTTGCAGCCTGGTTCTTATTTTGGAGCTAAAAAAGGTGCTACATCAAAAATTTCAACAGAAAAAGAAACAGTTATTTACATAAGAAGTAACGGTAATTTTGAAGTGAAGTAATGAAGAAAAAGATAAGTATCATATTAAGTTTAGTTACTTCAGTTATGGCTTTGCAAGGACAAAACACCATTTCCGAAGTAGAAACATATGCTACGGTAGATCAAGCGGTGGGGAATATTGCTTTTACCAATGATGGTGAATTAGTTTACAGTCATCATCCATTTTTTTCTCCGGATATAAGAGTGGTGAAGTTTGATAAAAAAACGAATACGACAACGCCTTTTCCTAATTTAGAATGGAATACACCACGAGAAACCGATGATAATTACTTGAGCAATGTTTTAGGAATCCGTAATGATGAAAATGGTGTTATCTGGATGATAGATATGGCGCAACGTAACAATGTAACGCCAAAAATTGTAGGTTGGAATACAAAAACTGATAAATTAGAACGTATATATTACTTGCCAGAGTCAAGTGTACCTTCAATTAGCCAACCTAATGATATGGTGGTTGATACCAAACACGGTTATTTTATTATTGCCGATGAAGGTATTGGTAAAGGAGGAGATGGAAGCAAGGCAGCTTTTATCATCGTAGATATGAAAACGGGAAAAACACGTCGGGTTTTGGAGGGTACACGTACTACAAAACCAGAAAATACCCCAACGGTTATAAATGGTAAGCATCTGGCAGTAAACGGTAAAGATTTGTTGATTGGTAATGACGGAATTACTGCCGATGCTAATTTTGAATACATTTACTACGGACCGTTAAACGGACCAAAAATCTATCGTATTAAAACACTGGATTTGGTAAATGAAACGTTTACAGATGCTGATTTAGATGCTAAAATTGAAACCTATTCTAATAAGCCTAATAATGGAGGAATGTCTATTGATAAAGAAGGAAACATTTACTTAACAGCTTTGGAGACTAAAAGCGTAGCTGTAGTTTTAGCAAAAGACCGTAGTGTAAAAACTATGGTTCAAGATCAAAATATGGTATGGCCAGATGGTGTTAGTTACAATCACACAGATGGGTACATGTATGTGTCTGCAGCACAAGTAAACAAAGGAGCTGTTTTTAATAACGGAAAAAGTATAGCAACACCGCCATTTTATATTTTTAGATTTAAGCCAATTGTTGAAGGTGTTTCTTTTAGATAAAAAATAATATAAATAAACCATTTAGAGGCTGTTTTTTTAGTATATTACTTGAAAGACTGTTCCCCAATGAAAAGTCGCTTTAGGGCGACTTTTCTATTAAAAATAAAACCAACAAAATGCCACGTACGATAATTGAAAATATTGTAATTCAAGAATACAAAGAGCAAACGTTTTTTGAATTTTGTAAATACACAACCATTCGGTTTTTTGAAATTGTTTATTTTGAAAAAGGTACAGGGACCATTAAAATTAATGGTAAAACGGTAAACTATTCGTCTAACAGTATTTTCGTTTTTGTGCCAGACGATATTTATATTGTAAATCCGGAATCGGCAACTACAACTGTAGCCATTAAGTTTTTAAAGAGCTTTTTTAGGGGAGATGCTCCGCAAAATGCAAATCTTCCGGTAAACGATTGGTTTCGTAAAATTGAAGGTATTTTAAACAGTGAAAGTCATCAATTACGTGAAATGCGTTTTGAAACGGAATCGGACAAAATACACCTAATATCACTGATAAAAATGGTGGCTGCGGAAAACGATAAAAAGAAATCGTATGATCTCTTTATCATTCAAAATTCACTTTCTGTAATTCTTCATTTAATTGCACGTAATATTCAGTTTTTAAATGCCGATATGAGCACTAAAATTGTTGAATCATCTAAAATTCAGCAAATCATCAACTTTATTCACGCTAATATTTACAATTCAGAATTGCTTACCACCAAAAACTTGGCAGAAGAGTTTCATATGGCGGACAATTATATTAGTGAGTACTTTAAAAAGCATACCGATGTTTCTTTAAAAAAGTACATTCTTAACTACAAATTAAAACTGGTAGAAACCCGTTTAAAATATACCGATTTGCAGTTTTCAGAAATTGCAATGAAATTAGGGTTTACAGATTCTAGTCACCTTAACAAAACTTTCCAAAGCTACAAGGGGATGACTATTGGGGCGTATAAGGCTAGTATTTCTGCATAATTTTTCAATGAAATAGTTTTTTATTACTGCTGTTATCGATTTTCATAATCGATGATTTTAGCGTATTCTATAGTTTGTTTACCTAAAAAAAATCCATTAACCTTTTTTTTTACCAGAAGCCCTTTGTTTTTTACCCATCTAAAAGTGTATGTCCAAGATACCTTTGTACTGTAATTAATACAGAATAAATATCAACCAAAAACTTAATACTATGGACTACAAGAATTTTCAAACATTTACGGCAAAACAAACAGGAGGAATTTTAACAATTGATATCAACTTTGGACCAGTAAACGTACAAGGACAAGAAATGTTAGCAGATTTAAGCAGCCTTTGTTTACGATTAGAAAGAGATAGAAGTGTAAAAGTAGTCGTTTTTGAATCTTCTAATCCAGATTATTGGGTGTGTCATTATGATACCAACTTGCTTAGAGATATGTCTATAGAAGCAGTACCAAGAAACGAAGTACAGTTATTGGACTTACAAGCTGTTTTAGAACGCTTAAGCAAAGTACCACAAGCAACTATAGCAAAAATTGAAGGTTTTGCGCGTGGTGGCGGACACGAAATGGCATTGGCTTTAGATATGCGTTTTGCAGCCAGAGGAAGAGCCAAATTTATGCAAATGGAAGTAGGTATGGGCATTTTACCCTGTGGTGGTGGAGCTTCACGTATGGCAAGACAAGCAGGATTAGGAAAAGCACTGGAAATAATATTAGGTGCAAGAGATTGGGATGCTGATGAAGCTGAAAAATTTGGAACCATAAACAAAGCTTTAGACGCTGATGAAATAGGACCTTATGTGGATGCTTTGGCAGAACGTATTTCAAAATTTCCGGCAGATTCTATTGCAGCTAGCAAACGCGCAGTTTATGCGTCTATAGACTTACCAATTAAAGAGGCTTTAAAAGAAGAAGCATACCAATTGTTTCAAGCAACAAGTAAAACACCAGCCGTTAAGCGTTTCCAATATGCAGATGATAACGGTGCCCAGTTTGACCATAATAACCAAAAGAATTGGGAGCAAATGGTGATGGATATTCAAGAAGTAAATTAATAAAACAAGAATTATAATTAAATAAAAACAGAGATTGATATGAAAGCAATGTTATTAAACAGTTACGGAGAAAATGCAAATTTTGAAGTTTCAGAAATAGCGAAACCAGAAGTTACCGCAAATCACGTTTTAGTAAAAATAGCGGCATCTAGTGTAAATACTATAGACACTATGATTAAAAATATGGGTAATGATTTGCCTTTGTCACCTGCAACTCCAGCATTATTGGGAATGGATTTTTCAGGTATTGTAGAAGCAGTTGGTGATGGTGTAGAAGGTTTTAATGTAGGTGATGAAGTATATGGTTGTGCAGGCGGACTTGCAGATTTACCAGGTACATTAGCAGAATATATTGTGGCAGATAGCAACTTGATTAGTCATAAACCAAAAGGATTAACAATGCGCGAAACTGCAGCCTTACCATTAGTAGCTATTACAGCTTACGAAGGTTTAACTAGAGCTGGCGTAAAAGCAGGTCAAAAAGTATTGGTGCACGGTGGTTCTGGTGGTGTTGGTCACTTAGCGGTACAATTGGCAAAATATTTTGGAGCCGAAGTTTTTGCTACAGGAACAGGAGAAAACCAAAAAGCAATTGTAGAAAAATTTGGAGCAACCTTTATTGACTTTAAAACTGAAAAGGTAGCAGATTACACAGCAAAATATACCGATGGTGGTTTTGATGTTGTTTTTGATACCGTTGGTGGTCCAAACCTAACCAATTCTATTGAAGCGGTTGCCTTAAACGGACATATTTCTACAACAGTATCATTATGTGAGTTAGATTTAACACCGTTACACTTTAAAGGAGCTACATTACACGTAGTATTTATGTTAATACCAATGTTACATAATTTTAAAAGAGACGTGCACGGAAATGTATTAGAGCGTTTAGCAGAAATTTCTAACGAAGGACACTTAACTCCAATTGTAGATGAAAACAGCTTTTCTTTAGAACAAGTTGGTGATGCTTACGCACATTTACAAAGTGGTAAAGCTATTGGTAAAATAGTAGTAGAAAACTAAAAATAATAGGGATTTGCAATGTATCCTTATGTCTGACTAATAGCTATGAATGCCTCTTTTTTAGAGGCATTTTTCGTTTTTAGAAAGTTAACCTTGTTTTTTACCTAAACTTCCATTTTTGTTACCATTATATAAGAGTAAAGGCATTGTATCTTTGTTATAAGATTATGTATTTAGAAACGGGTTACAAGAGTGTTGGCTAACATATATCAATATTAAAAAAAATAAAATGAAACATATATTAATTACAGGAAGCACAGACGGTATAGGCAAATTATTAGCCTTACGTTTAGCTAAGGAAGGACATTATATTGCCATTCATGGTAGAAGTGAATCTAAATTAGCATTAACCTTAAAAGAAATAAAAGAGCAAGCTAATACAGATAATGTAATTGGTTTTTTAGCAGATTTTTCGGATTTAAATGATGTAAAAAAAATGGCTAGTGAAGTTATTTTAAAAATGCCAAAGATTGATGTATTAGTGAATAATGCCGGTGTTTTAATTTCAAATGGAAAAAGCACAACTACAGACATTAGATTACTGGTAAATTATTTTGCTCCTTATGTATTAACCAATGGATTATTAGCAAATTTAAAAGCATCAGACGCACCAAGAATTGTGAATTTAAGTTCTGCTGCACAGTCTACGGTTAACATACAAGCATTAGAAGGTAAAACTAGTTTAGGTGCCAATGAAGCATATGCACAGAGTAAATTAGCGTTAACAATGTGGAGTTTTTATTTAGCAGTACAAGAGCCTTCTATTACAGTAGTAGCTGTAAATCCAGGTTCTTTATTAAATACAAAAATGGCAAAAGAAGCATACGGACAACACTGGTCTCCTGCAGATAAAGGTGTAGATATTCTTTATGATTTAAGTATGACGGATTTAGCTAAAACAGGCAAGTATTTTGATAATGATAAAGGTACATATGCACCAGCGCACTCAGATGCTTATGACACAAATAAAATTGAAAAATTAATTGAAGCTACAATGCCTAATTTAGTGTAACATAGTTTATTATTGTTGTTTTTTAAAATGAGTTTTTGGTTGTTTAACGCAACTAGAAATTCATTTTTTTGTATCTTATTTTCAACTAAATTCGCAAGATGAAAAAAATATTAGTTTTGTTTTCTCACCCTAATTTTGAAAAATCTAGGGCGAACTCTATTTTAATTGAAAAAATTAAAGAAAAAGAAGGGGTTACAATACATGATTTGTATGAACGTTACCCAGATTTTAATGTAGATGTAGCTGTAGAAAAAGAACTTTTAAATTCTCATGATATAATTATTTGGCACCATCCTTTGTATTGGTATAGTTGCCCTCCTTTAATGAAACAGTGGATGGATATGGTTTTAGAATTTGGTTGGGCTTACGGTCCTAATGGTACCGCTTTGTATGGTAAAAAGTGCTTAAATGTTATAACAACAGGTGGTACAAGAGCTGTTTATTGTAAAGAAGGTACCAATAGTTTTTCTGTAAATGAGTTTTTACGTCCTTTTGAGCAAACAGCAAATTTGTGTGGTATGTATTACTATCCACCATTTACCGTTATGGGAACGCATAAAATTGAAGAAGAAGCATTACATAGTTACGCACATCAATATGATAATTTATTAGATTTACTTAAGCAAGACTTATCTTTAGAAGAAATAGGTGAATTTTCATTTTTAAACGATATACCACAATTAAATACATAGATTATGACAGGTAGTATTCTTTTTGAGGCTATTGTTTTTTTATTAGGGGCAATTATTTGTGTTTCTATAGCCAAACGCTTAGGACTAAGTTCTGTACTTGGCTATTTGTTTGCTGGTGTTTTAATAGGACCTTATGTTTTAGGTTTTATTGGAAAAGAGGGTGAAGACATATTGCACTTTGCAGAGTTTGGAGTGGTAATGATGCTTTTTTTAATTGGTTTAGAAATAGAACCCAAAAATTTCTGGAAAATGAGAAAAACCATTGTAGGTATGGGTGGCTTACAAGTAGCTGGTACAATGCTAATTTCTTATTTTTTATTTTCTCTATTGGGTTTTGATTGGAAAGTGGCGCTAACATTTTCAATGGCAGTAGCATTGTCATCTACAGCAATAGCATTACAAACAATTAAAGAAAAAGGGTTATTAAATACAACATTTGGTGCTTCATCTTTCTCTATACTACTGTTTCAGGATATTATAGTAATTTTTATGTTGGGTGCATTGCCATTGTTAGCAAATACAACTAATAAAGTGTCTGAAAATACCTCTGGACACGCTAATTTATTGCAAAATTTGCCTTTAGGTTTGCAAACACTAGCAATACTAGTTTCTGTAGTTTTAATAATTGTTACAGGTAAATATTTAATAGTACCAATGTTGCGTAAGGTTGCAAAAACAGGAGTTAGAGAACTACTTATAGCTGCTGCCTTACTTATTGTTTTTGGAATCTCATTTTTAATGGAATTAGTAGGTTTGAGTCCAGCATTGGGTGCTTTTTTAGGTGGCGTAGTTTTGTCTAACAGTGAGTTTAAACACGAGTTAGAAAGTACTTTAGAGCCCTTTAAAAATTTACTATTAGGTTTATTTTTTATGGCTGTTGGAGCATCTATTAACTTTGTAGTTATAGCTAAAAGTCCGTTTACTGTAGGCGGTATTTTAGTTGGGGTTATAGTACTAAAAGCTTTGGTACTTTATATAACAGCTACTGTATTTAAACTTAAATTAAATCAGAAATTACAACTAAGTTTTACATTATCGCAGGTAGGAGAGTTTGCGTTTGTTTTGTTATCTTTTGCTTTTTCATTACATATTTTAGAACAAAATCAGTTAGATATTATGTTGGTAGTTACTGCCTTAACAATGACAGTAACGCCAATTATAGGTATGATTAATGAACGCATTATATTACCACGTTTAGGAACTAAAGAGTCTATAAAAAGACCTATGGACCATATTGCCAAATCCCAGAAGATAATTTTAGTAGGTTTTGGACATTTTGGTAGTACAATTGGTCGTTTTTTGCGTACACACGGAGTAGAAGCTACAATTTTAGATCACGACTCTAATCGTGTTGATTTTTTACGTAAAATGGGTTTTGAAGTTTATTACGGTGATGCCACACGTACAGATTTGTTAGAATCTGCAGGTATTGCAGAAGCTAATATTTTAATATGTGCTATGGATAACCCAGACGTTATTAAAAAATTGGCTAAAACAGTAAAGAACAAATATCCACAGGTTAAACTTATGGTACGTGCAAAAAATAGGTATGCTGCTTATGAGTTTTTAAATATGGATATAGATCATATTTACAGAGAATCTTTAGAAACATCATTAAAATTGGCTAGTGAAGTTCTTAGTCAAATGGGTTTTAGAAAGTATACGTTACAACGACAAATACAAAACTTTATAAAATATGATGAAGATAGCCTAAGACGATTAGCAAAAGAAACTAAAATAGGAGATGATAGCTATATTTTTAAAGCCAGAAAAGAATTAGAACAGCAGGAAAAACTGTTAGAACAAGACTTTAAAAGAGGTGTTGTTGAGTTTGATGGACATTGGGATGCAGAAAAAATTAGAATTTCATTAAATAAAAATAAAGCAATTAAAAATGCTTAATTAAATATGGCTGTTTCTGATGGGTTTTTAAAGTATGTTTTAGATCAATTAAAGTTAGATAATATTACCTCAAAGAAAATGTTTGGGGGTGTAGGACTGTATTGTAATGAATTAATGTTTTGTTTACTTTATGAAGATGTTGTAGCGCTAAAAATAGATGACACCAACATAAAAAAATATATAGACGCAGGAGAAACACCTATTAAGGTATTTAAAAACAGAACTCCTATACCATCATATTATACAGTGCCTACTTCAGTTTTAGAAAATAAAAATGTTTTTACAGTTTGGGCAAAAGAATCTTACCAAATACAATTAAATAAAAATAATATATCATAGTAAATATAAAACAGCCATTATATATGTAATGGCTGTTTAGTTTATAGTTTTTTTGCTTAGTTACAAGAATTAATAGTGCCAACACCTTTGTTACAAATTTTAGCCGTATTATGCTTAACACGTAATATGTGGTTGCTAGGAAAACCTTGTACATTAGATGTACTTACGTTTACATTGTAGTTTCCAAGGCTATTATCTCTTTTAGTATTATCTATGGTAACGCCTAAAGACGGACCGTTATACTCAAAACCAGAAGGTCCTGGTTTACACAATTTAGACCATTCTGAGCAAGGCAAATATGGTAAAAAGGCTTGCTTTAGCTTAGCTCCTGTATTTTTGTAAGTTACTTTTACATTTTTTACAGTAGAGTTTTTAAAACTTCCTGGCTTAATACCATTTACAGCTGGGTTAGAGTGGTTGTATGCTATTTCACTAAAATCATTAGCTATTCTTGCAGCCCAAGTTCTTCCATTATTTCGCCTGTATACAGTTTCTACAGAACCTGCACCCAAAATACCCTCTATATAGTTTTTAAAAGCTTCACTGCTAGCTCTATTTTGCTTATCAAAAATCTCTATAAAACCGTGTTCTACACGTACAGCGTAAGCACAACCAATAGCGGTAACATCATCTATGGTTACTTTTCCGTTTTCCATAAAATGAGGAGAAAACATTACTGGTGTTAAACCACTAGTGTTACTAATTTTTGTAGCAAAAATATCTCTTACACCACCTCTGTTAGCAGCTTTCATTGCCAAGTTATCTGTCTCTAAACGTAGTGTTACTCCTCCTTTACATTTAAGGTTTTTAAATAAAATATTATCTGCAGCATAAGCCTGTATTAATCCATAACCAGTATGTGCATTTGTCTGATTTATATTTTGAACTATACCTTTATGCGGCCAAGCATTACCAGGTTTTCCTGTAAAACTTACTAAAATAGATGCAAAAACTGTTTTTTCATCTTTAATAGTAATATTAGATAGTTTAAAGTTTTCTACATTTCCTAAATCAGCAACTATTAAGTTTTTAGAAGAATTACCTCTTAGATCCACAATAAACTTTCCCCCTTTACCAATAATACTTACGTTTTCTATTTTATCTCCTGTTTTGCTGGCAAAATCAAAAATTCTATGATTGCTATTAGCAGCAATGCCTCTAGTAGGATATATTGTAGCTCCATTTTCAATTTCTAAATGGACATTAGATCGCATTCTAATTTTATTTAAGTAATACTTACCCTTTGGTAGTATAACTACACCTCCAGTACTAGCAATATCTTTTATTGCTCTATTCACTTTTTCAGTATCATCTTTAGTGTCTTTATTATTTACTCCGTATCCTGTTACAACATTTACTTTGTTTGCCAGTATAGCTGCTGTTGGAGGAGTATAAAAGTTAGATGATCTTACACTTACTTCTGTAAGTATTTCTGCTTGTTCTGAATTTTCATTTTCTTCAATTTCCTTAGAACATCCAATAGCAAATAAAGCCATAGATGCAACGTAAAAATGTTTTAATTGTACTCTCATAGTAAAAATTTTAAATTAATTTAAGCAATATTAAAATGTATATTCTTACTTATATAGAAGTAAATTACTGTTAATTAGCATTATTTTAACTATTAAACATAATTAATAGGTATAATAATAATTAAATAACATTATTTTTTTGTTGCAAAAAAAATCATTTAAGCATTGATAATTAGGTACTTACGTTTTTGTGTAACTAATAGTTTAGGAGTTAAATTAGTTTTCTTTAAAAATAGCACTACCAATACTTTAGTATAGTTAAAACCTAATAGAACAACACATTGCTAATTATTTAGGTATATTTCCAGAAAATTTAAGTAGAGTGGTTAGCAGTTAAAAAAGTTAAATATATCTTAATTGATATAGGTCAATGAAATTGACAATAAGCTCTTGTAAATTTGTAATTCACCATAATTATAAAAAACATATTTTATGAGTAATCAAAATTTACTAAAACCATATACTAAAAATATAGAGCTTAAAAACAGAGTTGTAATGGCACCAATGACTCGTAGTCGTGCTACAAATAAAGAAAAGGCGGCTACAGATGAGCTGCAAGGACTTTATTATGAGCAAAGAGCTTCTGCAGGGTTGCTAATTACAGAGGGTTCTCAGGTATCAAAAAAGGCTGTAGGTTATATAAATACACCAGGTATATACTCTAGCGAACAAGTAGAAGGCTGGAAAAAAGTTACCAAACGTGTGCATAATAAAGGTGGTAAAATCTTTATACAATTGTGGCACGTAGGTCGTATGTCTCATCCAGATTTTCATAACGGAGAATTACCCCTAGCGCCATCTGCCATAAATCCTAATGAAAAATCTTATACAGAAGAGGGTTTTAAAGATACTGTTACGCCAAAAGCAATGACAATATCAGAAATAAAAGCAACAATACAAGATTTTAAAAATGCTGCTTCAAATGCTGTAAAAGCAGGTTTTGATGGTGTAGAAATTCATTCTTCTAACGGTTATTTGTTTCATCAGTTTTTTACAGCAACGTCTAATAACAGAACAGATGAGTACGGAGATAGTATAGAAAATAGATCTCGTTTTTTCTTTGAAGTTTTAGATGAAATGAAACAAGTAATTCCGCAAGAAAAAATAGGCGTACGTTTTAATCCTTCCTTAAATGGGCTATTTGGTATTACTATGGATGAAGAAACTATACCTACGTTTGAATATATTATAAAAAAATTGAACGATTATAATTTAGCATATGTTCATTTATCAGAACCATTTACAGATGTATCTAACATACCATTTGCGGTTACAGAAATAGCAAAACATTTTAGACCGTTATACAACGGAACATTAATGATTAATTCTGGTTTTGATAAAGAATCAGGGAATAAGGTAATAGAAAATGGTTATGCAGATTTGGTGGCTTATGGTAAACCATATATATCTAATCCGGATTTGGTAGAGCGTTTTAGAGATAATGTGGCACTTGCAGAGTGGGATGAAAGTACTTTTTATGTTCCAGGAGAAAAAGGATATACAGATTATGAAAGGGCAACCAAGTAATATATAAGTATGCATAAAAAAGGGATATTACTTAATTGTAATATCCCTTTTTTAGTTTTAATCGTATTGCATTAATTTTTTACTGTATATATTTTACTTTTCACAGAAGAGAGTCATTGGTTTACAGAAATTCGTTATTTCATTTGTTTCTAATTTTCATATTTGTCATATAATTTAATTTTAATACAAAGTAATAATGAAAAAAAATAATGTATTTACCATACTATTTATAGCTCAGATTTTCTTATTTATATCATGTTCTAGTGATTCTGACGATAGTATAGATACAACAGAGGAACAGCCTGAAACAGAAACTACAGCTTATGTAGAAACATATGAAGATAGTGACTTTGAAGCTATAGACTGGACAGATGCTACACACAGTAAAAGTGCAGATCCTAATTTTGAAGAAGTATTTAGTGATACAGAAGTAAAGAGATTAGATTTAGTAATTACAGAAGAACGTTGGCAAGCAATGTTGGATGATATGACAGCTAATTACGGAGAATTTGGCACAAGTGTTAGTGCTGGTCCGGGTGCTGGTGGTCCGCCTGCAGGTAACGGATTAGTAGATACAGATGAAGACCCTATTTTTGTTCCAGGTGATGTTTATTATGAGGGTAAAGAATGGTATAGAGTGGGATTACGTTTTAAAGGAAACTCTAGCTTACAATCTACTTGGTCTAATGGAAATTTAAAACTATCATTTAAGTTAGATTTTGATGAGTTTGAAGATGAATATCCACAAATAGACAATCAGCGTTTTTATGGATTTAAAAAATTGAGTTTAAAAAACAACTACAACGACAAGTCTATGCTTAGAGAAAAAGTTGCAGCAGATGTATTTACAGCAGCAGGCGTTGTTAGCTCACACACTGCTTTTTATGCAGTATATGTAGATTACGGAGACGGACCTGTGTATTTTGGTTTATACACTATGGTAGAAGAAGTAGATGATACAGTTATAGACACACAATTTGCAGATAATGATGGTAACTTATACAAACCAGATGGTGATGGCGCAAGTTTTGCAGATGGCTCTTTTACTGAAGATGTTTTTGTAAAGAAAACAAATGAAGACGATGAAGATTATACAGATATTTTAAGCATTTTTGAAGCTTTACACGCAGAAAATAGAACTACAGATTCTGAAACTTGGAGAACTAATTTAGAATCGGTTTTTGATACAGATATGTTTTTAAAATATTTAGCTGTAAATACTGTTATACAAAACTGGGATACTTATGGTAGAATGACTCATAATTACTTCTTATACAACAATCCAGATACAGAAAAATTACAATGGATACCTTGGGACAATAATGAAGCATTACAAAATGGTAATATGCAAGGTTCTTTAGCTTTAGATTTTTCTGATGTAAACTCAACAGAATGGCCTTTAATTGGCTATTTATATGCAGATGATATTTATAAAGCTACATATAATGCTTATGTGCAAGATGTAGTAGACAATGCATTTAATACAAGTACAATGCAATCTAAATACGCTAATTATGCATCATTAATAGAACCTTATGCAACTACAGAGTTAGAAGGACATACATTTTTAAACTCTAGTGCAGATTTTTATATAGCAGTAGACGAATTAAAAAATCACGTTAGTGAACGTGCAACAGCAGTTCAAAACTATTTAAATTAGTACCTAAACAACATTAATTTTAAAAGGCCAGTTATAGTATTATAGCTGGCTTTTTTAAGGTTTTTTTGTATGTACCATTAAAAGTATACTAGTGTAAAATACAATTACAGAATTAAACAGGGCATTTACAGAAAACCAGCCCCATTACACAGATAGTACAACATTAGCATTACTAAATACCGCATCTTTGTAGTGTAAATAAGATTTTTTATAATAGTAGTTTTTTAGATTGATTGAGATTTAACTACTTGTAGTTGGTAGTTAAATTGGTTAGTAGTTGAGTTAGTTTTAAAAAACCGGTTATTTTATAAATAACCGGTTTTTTTATGTTTTAATATTTATGAGCTTGTTATATGCTAATTAAATAGTTTTTCTGAAACATTTTATCATATATATCCTTACTAAACATATACAATTGTGCAGGTTTTTTAGAAACCCCAACCTGCTTTTCATCTAAAGCAATTATATATTTTTTATTAATAAGCTTTCGTCTAAAGTTTCTATTATCAATTTCTATGCATAAAATAGACTGGTAAAGATCTTGCACCTCATTTATTGTAAATTTATCTGGCAATAGTTTAAAAATTATTGGTTCAGACAAACACTTTACTTTTAAATCTTCATAAGCTTCTAAAATAATGTTTTTATGGTCAAAACCAACTTCGGGTAAGTTGCTTACCGGAAACCATTTAGCATTGTATTTGTTCTTATTTAAATCTACATCATCTGTCTTTAATAAAAAATAATAGGCTATAGTTATGGTTCGCAAATTAAATTCTTCGTTTTTAATCCAAACAAGGTCCTTTTCATTCATTAATCTATCTGGATCACCAAAGGCTTTAAATTGTTTTTTATATTGATTTTTTAAACCAGTTAATTCCTCTAATACTCTTGTAGCCGTTTGGTCTAAAGTTTCGTTTTCATAAACGTGGTATCCTGTTAATACATAATCATCTACAAGTACTTCTTTATTTTTCTCTAAATACCTTTTAATAAGTAAAACATTTAAAGATTTGGTAATGGTGTCAAAACCAAAAACCACACAATCTACAGATATATTTAATATTTTTTTCTGTTCCATATTATAAATCAATCTAGAGGTGTAAAGTATATTATTTAAGCTAATATACCTATTTTTTAACAATAAACGTAATAATTACGCTTAGATAATTTTCTAATTCTATTGTGAATTTGATAATTTAAAGGTAAAATAATACATATAAGTGTTAAATTACTATATTTTTATTGCTATTTATTAGGTTTTTATGTTTTAATTTATTTACATTTGAAAAATAAACGTAAAAATGACGTTTATAATTTAATGCAGTAAATATGTTACTAGTTA
Source organism: Cellulophaga geojensis KL-A (assembly GCF_000568425.1). Lineage (NCBI taxonomy): Bacteria > Pseudomonadati > Bacteroidota > Flavobacteriia > Flavobacteriales > Flavobacteriaceae > Cellulophaga > Cellulophaga geojensis. Next base: position 139,566 of record NZ_ARZX01000002.1, on the reverse strand, counting down.
TGAAAAATTGTAAGCTATTCTCTTTTAAAAATATTGGTATTTATATGGGTTTATCAATACTTTTTGGAGTAAATTTAAGTCAAGCTCAAAATGATAGTTTAGTTAGTTACAAACCATTTAGCGTTAGTGCTCATATAAAAAATATGCATATATGGCACGGGTTTGTTGTACATTCTGGAGCTGTATTAGCAACAAGTTTAGAGTTTAACTCAAAAAATGAAAAATTTACTTTTGGTTTTTGGGGCGGAGGTAGTTTTGCCACTACAGATGTAACAAATAAAAATACGGGAGAAAATGTAAGTGCTTATTATAAAGAGTTGTCTATTTATACTAAATACCGCTTTTCAGACAAGTTTTTTATAGAAGCTGTTACGCATAACAATTACACAGGAGTAGAAGAAAGAGGAGATAAATTAAGTTATTGGAGTTATGACAAAACTCAAGGTTACAACTTTGTAGATCTAAACTTTGGGTATAATGTTACACCAAATACGCTACTATACTTAGCTACAATTATTAATGGTGGTGCAGGAGATTATGAAATTTTAAATGATGGTAGTTTAAAAAACTCTTGGACACATTATTTTGAAATTAATAGTAAAGTATGGCAAGATAAAAATTCAAGTTTATCTGTTTTTGCTGGTGGGGCTTGGTCTTTTATTACAGATAAAACTTTTTATACAGAAAGTAGTGGTAATATTATAAATGTTGGTACAACTTATAATAAAAACGTAGATATAAAAGGGTATAAGTTGCCTGTAGATGTAACTTTAATGTGGAATCCTGAAGCAGAAAAAGCTGTATTGCAATTAGATATAACCTTATTTTAATAACAACTAAAAAACTTAAACTATGAAAACTATTAACTTTAAAATAGCATTTAATAAGCTATGTGTACCATTACTGGTATTTACTTTGCTTTTTAATATGGTTAGTTGTGCAGAGGAAATTAAAACTAATAAACCAACTAACGGTGATGAAGAAGAAACCGGACAAATTTTTAAAAGTGCAATAGATTTAACAGGTAAAAAAATTGGCTACTGCACACCGTCATTAAATGCTCCTTATTACCAAGCTTTACTACAAAGTATAAAATCTACTACAGAAAAAAACGGAATGGAGTTTATTTCTGCAGATGGTCAAGATGATATAAACAAGCAAGTTGCCGCAGTAGAAGATTTAATTACAAAAGGTGTAGATGTTTTGCTTTTAAACCCAAAAGATCCGGATGCCTTAGTAGGTGTAACTAAATTGGCTAAAGCTTCAGGTATACCTGTGTTTATTATTGATAGCTCTATAAACCCTGCTGCAGAGTTTGTAACAACTATACAGTCTAATAACCTAGCAAATGGTGAGTTGGCAGGTGAATGGTTGGTAAAAAAGATGGGGAAAACTAAAATGAATATTGCCTTATTAAGTGGCAATGCTGGTAACCCTGTTGGTAAAAAACGTAAACAAGGCTTATTGCAAGGTATTACAGAAGAACAATTAAGAACCCAAGGTAAAATAGATTTAAATGTAAAAACCCAAGCTTATACAGATTGGTCTTACGCAGGCGGACTAAAAGCTATGGAAGATATTTTAGTAGCTCACCCAGATATTAATGTAGTAATTACAGAGTCTGATGTTTGTGTACTTGGCGCTATAAAAGCTATTGCACAAGCGGGCAAAACAGATGATATTTTAATTGTAGCTGGTGCAGACGGACAAAAAGAGGCTATAAAGTACATAATGGACACAGATTTTTATGGTTGTACAGCAATGAACAGTCCTGTGCAAATAGGTATTAACTCTGTAAAATATGCAATTGAGTACTTAAATGGAAAAAGAGACTTTGATAAAACATCTTTTACAGCTCCATTATTAATTACTAAAGAGAATGCTGCAAAGTATTACAATCCTAAAGCAATATTTTAATATGGAAAGTTCTACTAACAAGTATCGTTTAGAAATGTCTGGAATCTCTAAAAGTTTTGGAAATGTTTCTGTACTAAAAGATGTAAATATAAAAGTAAAGCACGGAGAAATTCACGCTTTATTAGGTGAAAACGGGGCTGGAAAATCTACTTTAATAAAAATACTTAGTGGTGTGCACCAAAAAGATACAGGTAAGGTGGTTTTAGATGGTGAAGAAATTAAACCAAAAAATACACATGATGGCCAGGTTTTAGGTATAAATGTAGTGTACCAAGAGTTGTCTTTGGTGCAAGATTTGTCTGTTGCAGAAAACATTTATCTGCATAAACTTGGCACTACTAAGTTTTGGATGAATTGGAAAGAATTAACCAATAATGCACAAGAATTATTAGACTCTTTAGGTTTTGAAATTAACGCATCTGCAAGAGTTAGAGACTTAAGTATAGTACAAAAACAAGTAGTAGAAATAGCAAAAGCCATATCTGAAGACACTAAAGTTTTGGTGCTAGATGAGCCAACAACAGTTTTTGATCCTACAGACATAAAAAAATTATTTAGTAACCTATTTAAATTAAAAGAAAAAGGTATTTCTATTATTTATATATCTCATCATTTAGATGAAATTTTTAAAATAGCAGATACCATTACTGTGTTAAGAGATGGTGTAGATACAGGCAGTATGTCTACTTTAGACACAGACAAAGACAGTGTTATTCATTTAATGATTGGTCGTGAGTTAAAAGATTTATACCCTAAAAAAGATAATCTAGTAGGAGAAATTCCTGTTTTTGAAGTTAAAAATTTAACAGCAAAAGATACTATGGTTTATGATGTATCTTTTTCTGTAAAACCAGGAGAAATACTAGGTATTGCAGGTTTGGGAGGTAGTGGAAGAACAGAAACTGCTAAACTTATTTTTGGTGCAGACAAAAAAAAATCGGGCACATTACTTTTAGAAGGAAAAGAAATTAAAACAAATTCTCCTGTAGATGCAGCTGCACACCAAATAGGTTTTGTATCTGAAGACAGAAAAGAGGAAGGTGTGTTTTTGCCATTATCTATTAGGCGTAATATAAGTGTTACCAGCTTTAAATCTATCTCTAGTAAATTAGGTTTTATAAATATAGATAGTGAATATAAAAAGGTATTGGGTTTAATTAAAAAGTTAAATATAAAAACTCCAAACTCAGAGGTTAATGTAAAAAACCTAAGTGGAGGAAATCAGCAAAAAGTAGCATTAGCCAAATGGCTAAGTATAGATAGTAAAGTAATTTTTATAGATGAGCCAACAAGAGGTGTAGATGTTGGTGCTAAAATTGAAATTTATAAGCTTATAAATGAAGTTGCTAAAAAAGGAGTAGGTGTTGTAGTAATATCTTCTGATATGCCAGAAATTATGGGGATTACAGACCGTATTTTGGTAATGCACCAAGGAACAATTTATGGTGAGCTACAAAAGCATCAATTTTCTGAAGAAAACATTTTACGTTACTCCATAGGAGAACCATTAAAACAAACTAATTAATAATATAAAACCAACATTATGGCTATCACATTAAAAGAACAATTAAGCAGCCCAGGTGGTGTTCTTAAGTTTTTAGTAAAATATAATACAGTATTTATTTTTTTATTATTAGTGCTATTTTCTGCACTAATTTCAGATGTGTTTTTTACATCGGTAAACTTGTCTAACTTATTAAAACAAGTATCTGGAATAGGAATTATAAGCATTGGTATGCTTATCGTAATTTTAACTGGTGGTATAGACTTGTCTGTAGGCTCTATGGTAGCGTTATTGGCAGTAACATTTGCTATTTTGGTAAATATATTTGCTTTGCCATTGGCAATTTTAATGACACTTGCCATTGGTTTTGGCTTAGGTAGTATTTCGGGTTATTTAGTTGCTTATCAAAAAATGGCTCCCTTTGTTGCTACATTGGCATTAATGACTATTGCACGTGGTTTAGGTTTTATTTACTCTAAGGGTTCTCCTGTAACTTTTAAGACCTACGGCGGATTATACATGTCTAATTTTGCAAACAACTCTACCTTAGGTATTCCTAACATTGCAATTGTATTTTTTATTATAGTTGGTATTACTATGGTTATGCTTAGGTATAATGTTTTTGGTAGGTTAATAATAGCTATTGGTAGTAATGAAGAAGCCTCTAGACTATCTGGTATTAAGGTAAATAAATATAAATTTTTAGTATATGCTATTTCTGGTACATTGGCAGCAACAGCGGCTATAATTGTAGCTTCAAGAACAAATTTAGGTTCTCCTAATATGGGAATGTCTTGGGAGTTAGATGCCATTGCTGCTGTGGTAATTGGTGGTGCCAGTTTAAATGGTGGTAAAGGAACTGCTATTAATACTTTAATGGGTGTGCTAATTTTAGGACTTATAGGTAATATTTTAAACTTATTAAATGTACCGTCATATCCACAACAAGTGGTTAAAGGTGGTATCATCATATTTGCTGTATTGTTACAAAGGTTTGAGCGTAAATAAAAAAGATTCATCAATGGAAAATTTAAAATTAAATAACAGTAATCTTTCTAAAATATCAGAAAGAGTTTTGATTCCTAATTACAATAGGTCAGATATTAAAACAGGTATTGTGCACGTTGGTATTGGTGGTTTTCACAGGGCTCACCAAGCTTATTACACAGATTTGCTTTTGCAAAACAATAAAAATAAAGATTGGGGAATTTGTGGTGTTGCTCTATTAGATTTTGACACTAAAATTTACAACACCTTAAAGGAACAAGATGGCTTGTATACATTAATAATTAAAGAATTAGACGGCACACATACCAAACAAGTTATAGGATCTATAGTAGAGTATTTATTTGCGCCAGAAGACCCAGTAAAGGTGATAGAAAAAATGGCACATCCTGATGTAAAAATTATTACACTTACCATTACAGAAGGTGGTTATAACTACAATGAAGCTACTAGGGGTTTTGACTTTGGTAATACGCTAATTAAACACGATTTAGAATTTCCTAATAATCCTAAAACCATATACGGTTACTTAACACAAGCCCTTAAATTAAGAAAAGAAAGGGGTTTAAAAGGTTGCACCATACAGTCTTGTGATAATATACAAGAAAACGGACATATGATTAAAAATATGCTACTTAGTTATGTAAAAAAGGCGCAACCAAGCTTAACTAACTGGATTATAGAAAATGTATCTTTTCCTAATGCAATGGTAGACCGTATAACGCCAGCTACATCCTCAGAAGATATTACAAGTTTAAAAAATACATCTGGTATTTTAGATACTTGGCCAGTAGTTTGTGAACCATTTAAACAATGGGTTATAGAAGATAACTTTGCACAAGGTAGACCAGATTGGGAAAATGTAGGAGCACAATTTGTTACTGATGTTGTCCCTTATGAAAAAATGAAATTAAGTTTGTTAAATGCAGGACATTCTGTAATTGGTATTTTAGGTGCTTTACTAGGTTACCAAACCATAGACCAAGCAGTACATAACAAAAACATTAGTACATTTTTACATTTATATATGAATGTAGAAGTTACACCAATACTAGGTAATTTAGAAGGTTTAGACTTAGATTTATATAAGAAAACTCTATTAGAGAGGTTTGGAAACAAAAATATAAAGGATCAAATAGAACGAATTTGTTCTGAGAGCTCTGCTAAATTTCCAATATTTATTTTGCCAACGGTTAAGGCACAATTAAAAAATAATGGTTCTGTAGATTTAGCTGCTTTTATAGTAGCTGCTTGGGCAATATATAGTTTAGGAAAAGATGAAAACGGAGTGCCATTAGTTATAAAAGATGCTAATAAATTGTTGTTAGATGTAAAAGCTACAGCAGCTGTAACCAACCCAGAAGCATTTTTAGAATTAGAAACAATTTTTGGAGAATTAAAAAATTCTACAAAGTTTAAAGAGGCATATATAAAAGCATACAATAACATTACTAATAATGGAGTAGAGCAATGTTTAAGAGAAATAAATAGTAATAGTTTAAGTCATATTTAAATGAAAAAAATTGTATGTTTTGGAGAAGTTCTTTGGGATATTTTTCCTACTCATAAAAAAATTGGAGGCGCACCTTTAAATGTAGCATTAAGGTTAAACTCTTTAACTAATAATGTGTCAATTATTAGCAAAATTGGTGATGATGAAAACGGTGAGTTAATCAAAAAATATATTGATGAACAAGGTGTAAACACCAATAACCTTCAGGTAGATGATGCTTTGCAGACAGGAGAAGTAAAGGTTATGCTTAACTCTAAAGGTTCTGCTACATATGACATACAGTTTCCTAGAGCTTGGGATAATATATCACTAACAACCAACACAAAGGAAATTGTTAAAAGTTCTGATGCTTTTATATACGGTAGTTTAGTTGCTAGAGATACAACTTCTAGAGATACATTGTATAGTTTATTAAAGCTGGCCAAGTTTAAAATTTTTGATGTAAACTTAAGGAGTCCTTATTATACAATTGAAGTTTTAAATTATTTAATGAAAGAGGCTAGTTTTATTAAATTTAATGACGATGAAATTTTTGAGATAGGAAATGCATTACACTCTAAAACACACTCATTAGAACAGAATATTAAGTTTATTGCAGAGCATACCCAAACCAACTCTATATGTGTTACTAAAGGTCGTCATGGAGCAATTTTATATTATAATAATACCTTTTATTACAATAGTGGTTACCAAATAGATGTTGTAGATACAGTAGGAGCAGGTGATTCTTTTTTAGCTACACTAATTAATAAATTATTAAAAGAGAATAATCCACAAAATGCAATAGACTGTGCTTGTGCTGTAGGTGCTTTGGTTGCTGGTAGTGAAGGCGCTAACCCTACAATTAAAACAGAGGATATTGAAAAATTTATACATCCAGATTAAAATATATACCCATTAAAATGGTACTACAGAGGCTATGTAACACCACATAGTCTCTTTTTTTTTATTCATTTTTTATAAAATTAGATTGTATATACTATTTTTCTACATAAATTAGTAAGCGTTTACTAAAACGTTGGTTTTAATCTATATATTTAAATGAAAAGTAAAATAAAAAGTACAGCAATTTCATTATTTAATGCCAATGGTATTGCAAACGTATCTATGAAGCAAGTTGCAGATTGTTTAAAAATTAGTGCAGGAAATTTAAGCTATCACTATAAAAACAAAGCAATATTATTAGCTGTTATTTATACAGATATGTATGAAGAAACCTTAGATTATATACTTCCTGAAAACAGCTATATCACATTATTTCATTTTGAAGAAATGATGCTTAAGTTTGATGATTTACAACAACGTTACTGTTTCTTTTTTAATGACATAGTACATATAATAAAAACCTACCCAGAAATTGCTAAAAAGTATGAAGCATCTAACCTTATTAGGTTTAAAGACGCTAGAAAACTTATAGATTATTACATAGAAACAGACCGTATTATACCTGAAAATGATAGTATAGATTACAATAAAACTATTTATAATATTTGGATGACAAGTACATTTTGGCAATCACAAAAACTAGCAATACACACAGCTAGTTACACAATTAATAAATGTGGGTCTATAAAAATGCTGTGGAGTATTTTATTGCCATACCTAACAACAAAAGGCCTAGAAGAATACCAGCAGCTTAGAAAATTTGTAAAATTACCAACCAACTAAATATACAACTATGAGAAAAATTGATATGCTATTGGCAGAATACGCAGTAAGTCATCAAACAAAACTAAATATAGCTATACACTACATTTGTGTGCCGCTTATTTTTTTTAGTTTAATTGGTTTATTAGCCAGTATACCTATCCCAAACGTTATTACAAATGCATTACCAGTTTTTTTAGTGCCTTATGCTCATTTAGGCACACTTGTTATAATTTTTGGCTTATTGTATTACCTTAAACTATCTAAAGCTTTGTTTGTAGGAATGTTATTTTTTTCTGCCTTAGTTTTATTAACCATAAATTTTGTGTCCTTATTTGTTGCTGTACCTTTATGGTTAATTATGCTACTAATTTTTGTTGTTGCTTGGATAGGGCAATTTATAGGGCATAACCACGAGGGTAAAAAGCCATCTTTTTTAAAAGATTTACAGTTTTTAATGATTGGTCCGGCTTGGACAATGAGTCATTTGTTTGATGCTTTAGATATTAAGTTTTAATATGTAATAACCACTACTATTAAGTGTTGTTAAAGCATATTAATAACACTTAGTAGTTTAGATTTACTTAAAAATAAGTTGTACTCTGTATCTATTTCTTTAAGCTGAGTCTCTATTAATTTTACTTCTCTGTAATTTACTAAAAATAGGGAGCCTTCACCTAAGTTAAACTTTCGTTCTTCTGTATACACTAGTTTTTTATAATCTTTAACCAAGTCTTTAATAATAGTATGTTGGTTGTTGTAAGATTCTATTTGTTGTAAACCACTTTCTATTTTGTTACTAAGGTTAACCTTAGTTGCCATAATATCAAAATCTATATCTTTTAATTTTACCTTGGTTAATTTTAAATCTGCTCTTTCTTTTCTTAAAAATAAAGGAAAACTAACTGCTAATCCTGTTTTATAGTTTGATGTATTAAAACTATCTAAGTTTTGATAATCTGAACTTAAAAAATTGTATTGCAAATCTATTTTAGGCAACAAATTATTGGTTTTGTACCTTTTATCTATCGTTAAAATGTTTTTCTTAATCTGTAACTCTTTTAATTTAGGGTGATTTTCTACCAATTCTTCAGTAGTATTAAGTAATGAGCTATTTAAAACAGTATTTATGCTATTAATTGTTGTTGTATCTGGAGTAATAGCATCTGTAATTTCTAATGGTAAATTATTCTGTAGCCACAAAAAGTTAGATACTTCTAATTTAGATTTTATGTATCCTATTCTTGCTTTTTCAATGTCTAGCAATCTATTTTTATAATTAATACTAGCTTCTAGTGTATCTACCGCAGGTTTATCACCCGCAAAAAAGCTCTTTTTTACATTTAACAATCTAACTTCTGCATTTTTTAAATATGCAGAATATACAAGTTTAGCCTTGTAGTTTTTTAACCAATTAAAATAAGCCTCTGTGGCATCAAACAAAAAGTCGTTTACAACTAATTTTTGCTTGGCAGCAGCTTGTTGGGTGTATAATTTAGCTTGTTTTAATGTTGCCATTCTTTTATTAGTAAGCAACCCTTTAGCTAAAGAAACAGAAACTCCAGCACTGTATAAACCGTCTTCTGGCGTATTATATTCGGGGTTTAAATAGGTACCTTCGTTATTTTCATAGTTTGCTTTTAGTTCTACGCCATACCATGTAGGAATTTTAAAAGCAGCATTTAATTTATCATAATATGTAGTTCCTTTAAATTCTTTATTGCTAAAATCTACTTCTAATTTAGGATCAAAAGCACCTCTAGATTTTAATAGTTTTGCTTCACTCTCTGTAGTTATTAAACGTGCTTGTTTTACTATAGGATGGTATTTTTTTACATAACCTAAGTATTCTTCTAAGCTTAATATGCTATCTGTTTCTTGGGCTTGTGAGGTAAAGCACAGTATAGAAAAAAATAGAATTATATATTTATTCATTCGTTTATTTTTTATCAGAAGTTGATGTTTTAGGAGTGTAATAATTTGGAGGAAAACTGTTTATTTGTCTCCAAATTTCAAACCAAATAGGGACATTTTCTAATAGTGCAATTGTTTTGGCACCAGAACCAACACGTATAGCCTCTGGCCAAGGAGCATCTTCTGCATTTGGCTTTAATAACACTCTATATTTTCCATTTGTACTTATAAAGTTTTCTATTGCTACTATTTTTGCTCCGTAGGTACCGTATGATACGTTTGGCCAACCACTAAATACAATTGCTGGCCAACCATCAAACTGTACACGTACATCTTCACCAATATGTATTAAAGGCAAATCTATTGGGCTAACATACATTTCTACAGCCAAATCATAATTAGCAGGCATAATATGCACCAAAGGCTCTCCTTCTTTAAAAGTTTCTCCTAAACCAGCCTTAATTGTTTTGTTAATATAACCAGCTTGCGGAGCTGTAATGTATAACAAACTACTTCTTTTTTTGTAATTAGCTAAACTGGTTTCTAGTTTAGATACTTGTGCTTCAGTGTCTAAACCACTAGATTCTGCAGTATATAAACTACTTTGTGCTTTTGCTATTTTATCTGCATAAGTGGCCCTTAATGTAGCAATAGCAAGTTTACTATTTACCAAGTCTTGCTTAGTACTTAGTAACTTGTTTTGTTGTGAGGTTAGCTTAGCATTAACTTCTTGCAATTTAGATTGCTTTTCTTCTACATCCTTTACAGCTTTTATACCTTCTGCCTGTAAAGCAATTGCACGCTGGTATTGAGTATTTGCAATATCTGCCTTAATTTTAATAGCTTCTAAATCTATACTGTCACTAGTTACTTTTAAAGCCGTTTGCGCTACTTTGTTTTTAGCTTGCTCTAGTTTTAAAACACGTTCTTGCTCTAGGGCTTTAATTTGGTTTTTTAAAGCATCAGTTTTGTTTTTGTAAGCTACTACAGAAGAAGACTTAGCAGTTAACTGGTCATTAGTTCTTTGTGCAAGGTTTTCATCAAAATAATCACTTTTAACTTCAGATATACGTAAAATAGTATCTCCCTTTTTCACAAAATTACCTTCTTGTACATACCATTGTTCTACACGACCTGGAATCTGAGATTGCAGTGTTTGTGGTCTTTGGTTAGGCTTAAGCGTAGTAACATTACCTTGACTTGTAATATTTTGTGTCCACGGTAAAAACAAAATTAGCAACAAAAAGATACTAAAAAACTTAAGAAAATTTTTAAAACCTTTGTGATACTCTTTATTAAATATTTCTTTTCCAGACCTATAGTTAGATAAGTCTATATTTTTAGCTACTTGATTTTCAGATATATTTAGCATAGCTTATGATTTAGAAGAGATTATAACACCATTTTTTAATGTTATTTTCTTATTACATTTCTTTTCCCAATTTTTATTATTACTAACAATTATTAAACTCCAAGGGTGCGTTTTTAACGATAAATAATCTATAATTTGGTTTGCTTCTTGTTCTTCAAATAAATCTAATGGATTTTCTAAAATTAGTACCTTGGGTTGTTTAACTATAGCTCTAGCTAAAACCAATTTTTTAGTTGTTGTATAGGCAATTTGTTTGCCTTCTGGAATTAATATTGTATTTAAACCTAGAGTTTGTTGCTTTAAAAAATCTATTAGCCCTAAGTGCTGAAAGGTTGTGTATATAGCTTCATCACTAATTTCTTCGTTTCCAAAGGTTACATTTTCCCTAATACTACCTTCAAAAGTAGTTTCTTCAAATAAAGACATTCCTAAGTTTGCTCTGTAGTTGTTTATAAGTAAACCGCTAATAGCCAAGTCGTTCACGTGCAAATAGCCACTTGTAGGTAACACAAGACCAGCCATTAATTGTAATAAAGTAGACTTTCCAGATCCACTTTCACCAGTAACTAAAACTCTATCTTTAGGATTAACAGTAAAAGATATGTCTTTTAAAATTGTTTTATTTCTTTCCCCTACGGTATATGATATGTTATTTAATTCTAAGGTAAAATCATCCTTTTCATTAATAATTTCACCTGTTTGTGGTTCCAAAGGTTTGTCTACAATTTGACCAAGTTTTTCAATAGAAGTTAAAACATCGTAAAAAGACTCTAAGCCTAATATCAATTTTTCAACAGAATTAATAACAAGTAAAATTATAATTTCAGCAGCAACAAACTGACCAATATTCATACGTTGGTCTAGTACTAAAAAACCTCCAATAGATAGTAAGCCAGCTGTAACTATAACTTTAAACCCTATCATTTGTAAAAATTGCACCTTTAAAATAGAAAAGTGACTTTCTCTAGATTTTAAATAGTTATCTACTAGGTAATCTGTTTTTTCTAGAGCTAATGATGTTTTTCCGGATAGTTTAAAACTAATTACAGATCTAGAAATTTCTTGTAACCAGTGGGCAACTCTGTACTTATTTTTAGATTCATTTAAACTAGTGTCTAAACCTTTTTGAGAAGTGTATTTAAAAACAACATACGCTAAAAGAACCAACAATATTCCAAATAGAATAAAGAACGGATGATAAAAGGAAAGTAAAATTAAAGCAAAAATTATTTGTAAAAGGGCAGAGGGGACATCTATTAAAATTTTAGATAATCCTTTTTGTATTGTTAGGGTATCAAAAAACCTATTTGCCAATTCAGGAAAATGTAAATTTCTTAATTCTACCATTTTTATTTTAGGAAAACGATAGCTTAACTCAAACGAGGCACGTGTAAAAATTCGTTGTTGTATGGTTTCTATAATTCTTATTTGCATTAGTTTTAAAACACCAGAAAAGGCAACTCCTATAGTAACTAAAACAATTAAAACTACCCAAGAAGCAGATACTTGGGCGCCTTGTAGTAAATTTATAATGGTTTGTATACCAATAGGTAAACTAAGGGCTACTATACCTTCAAAAACAGCATAATAACCAATTTGTAATATATCTTTACGCTCTAACTGCAATAGCCCTAAAAATCGTTTCCAAGGTGTTAAAGTTTTATTTGGCATTTGTTAGTGTTTTAAAAGTTAAGTCTGTATAAAAATCTGTTGGTGTAATTTTGCTATTACAGTTGGTAATAGACTTAAAATGTAGCTTTAAAAAATGCTGGTGTAACGCACCTTCTACCAAACTACTAGCAAAACTTAAAGCGTAGTTGTAATTAGGGTTATAAGCTGCTATTATTTCTGCTATACGTTGTACAGTACGTTTATAAGGCATAAAAAAACCTTCTTTATTATCTTGGTCTACACCTTTGGTGTAATATGCTTTAGAGTTTTCATTAATAATAATGGTATATAACAACTCTTCGTTAATATGACTATACTTATTATCTTGCTCAGTAGTTTTGGTAACCACCTCTATTGCTTTTTTTAATTTTTCTTTAGTATTGCTAATGCTGTACGTTTCTATAACCAATTGGTACTCTATCCAACCCCAGTACCAAGCAGTTAAATACATCAATAGTTTATGTTTACTCTCAAAATATCTATATATAGAACTTTCATTAGAACCAATATTTTTACCTAGTTTTTTAAATGTAAAATCTTCAAAACCAATTTCTTCTAAAAGCGTAATACTGTGTTCAATAATTTTTTTCCCTAGTGTAGATGATTCCGGGTCTTTTAAATAGATTCCTTCAGGTATTTCTATTTTAATATTTGATAGTAATTTTTTCATAACTAAAACTATTATATGCAAATATAATAGTAATACTATTAAAAAAGAAACACGTTCTATTAACGTACTAATATTTAATAGGTTAAAATTAACTAAAACACTAATAAAATAAGGTCTTTGGCGAGTTAATTAAATATGTGTTAAATGTTATTAATGTTTATTTTAAAACAAAAAATTAAAGGTTTGTATCAGTTTTTAATACAAATTATACTAGCAATACAACACCTTACATATACTTAAAACACCTAAAAACTAAGGTTTCACAGAAAACCTAAGGGTGTTTACAGAAAGTTACTTTTTTACATAGTTACTATACATAGATTTGAAATAAAAATAGAAATTAATATAGAACAGGACTATGAAACTAAAATTAACAACAGTACTTTTTTTAATCTGCACCGCACTTATAGCTCAGAATAAAGAAACGTTTACAGGTAGTGAAGATAATGTAGAATATAAAGCCATTTTTGATGGGCAAAATGTTTATTTAACATTGCGCACGGAGTTTAAAGAGACTATGCAATCTATGTTGCACCGTGGTTACACCATTTATTTTGATATAAAAGGAAAGAAAAAGAAAAATGTAAGTATACAGTATCCGTTAAAAGCAGAACGTCCAGAAAAAGGAGCTAGACCAGAAAGAGGTGAGCGTAGAGAAAATAGAGAGAATAGCGAGCAAAAAGGACCAGATATTGCAAAAATGATAGAAAACTTGCCTAAAAAAGCAAATTACTCCTATTTTGATACTTCTGAAGATTTTAATTTAGATATGAATAATTTGGGTATTGTAATGAATTACAGCTATTCTGAAAATGAAGAAGAAGGTCCTGTTTTAGAATACCATTTAAAAATACCAGCATCTAAAATATCCACAGAAACTGGCAATCTCTCTAAGCTGTCTATTGGAATTGTATCTACTAAACAAGAACAAAAAAACAGCCAACAAAAGCCTAATATTAATATGGGTGGCAGACAAGGTGGTGGTGGCCAAGGCGGACGTTCTGGTGGTGGCAGATCTGGTGGTGCAGGAAGAGGAAGTGGCGGAGGAAGACCACCACAAGCAGACACAGATTCACAAGTAGAGAAAATAGATTTTTGGTTTAAACTATATCCAAAAAAGAAAAAATAAAGAAGAAACACTAACCATAAATAATTTTTTAGTTTGTTTTCTTTAAGCCGGTTACGTTGTGGTAATCGGTTTTTTAATTTAAGAAGTAATTAACTATAAAAGCTAAGTTTTTTTAGATGCTTGTTTAAACTTTTAACAAAAACCAGTGTCTTATATGTATAGAAAGTATAATCTTAAAATGTATTAGTTATGAAAACATTAATAAAAAAATACATCATACCTGTAACACTTTTAGTTGCAATAACAGCTCAGGCTACTGCACAAAGAAAACGTACAGTAAATGAGAAAACGGTAGTAAAAACTACAACCACAAGAACAACAGTAAGCAAAAGAGTACCAAGTACAAAAGTTACTTATAAAACTCCTAAAAAGAAAGTTGTATCTGTAAGAACAATTCCTAACAGAACCGTTATAAAACACAGAGGTACTAATTATTACTATGCTAATAATAAGTTTTATACACAGTCTAGAGGTAGGTATATTGTAATTGCTCCAAAAGTAGGGTTTAGAATACATGTATTACCACCAAACTATAAAAGAGTACGTTTTAAAAACCATAATTATTACACTGCACAAGGTATTTTTTATGTTCAGGTAAATAATGAATATGAGGTTGTAGAACCTGAGGTAGGTACTGTTGTATATGAGCTACCAAGTGATTATGAGAAAGTTAATTTAGACGGACAAACCTATTACGAGTATGCCAATGTACTATATGAAAAAGTACAGGTAAATGGTACTAGAGCTTATGAAGTAGTTGGTATTATAGATATGGATTAACGCAAGTAACTACTGCATTTACAGTAGTTTATTGCTACAAAAAGAGGATAACTAGCATCTAGTTATCCTCTTTTTTTTGTTTTATTTTTGCGCAACGGCAACAGGTTTAAGCCTTATAATACCAAAGGTATTAAGTATTTTAATAATAACGTAAGTAACATCTACCTCGTACCATTTTACACCAAAATTAGCTCTACTAGCATATTTATGGTGGTTGTTATGGTAACCTTCTCCCATCATTAAAAAATCGAATCTAAAAAGGTTTTTACTCGTGTTTTTCATTTTAAAATTTACATAGCCATAAATATGTCCAAACCAGTTTATAATAACGCCATGTATTGGTGCCATTAAAAATGTAATTGGCAACAAAGCCCATTGCCAAGCGGCTGTAGTAAAGTAAACAAAAAATAAAATGTATAATGTAATCCAAAGTAATCTAGAGAATCTAGAGCTTGCAAATGCATCAAAAGATTTCCATTGTGGTACGTTTTTAGTAAACCGTTTGTCTACTGCAATACGCTCTTTATTAATGTCTTGGTAAACCGTTTTTGTGCGCCACATCATAGAAAACAAATTGTCGTCATAAGCAGGGGAGTGCGGGTCTTTTTCTGTGTCTGTATACGCGTGGTGCATACGGTGCATAACACCATAACCATAGGCACTTAAGTAACTAGACCCTTGAAAAATCCACGTAAGTACAAAGGTAATACGCTCTGTAGTTTTAGACATTGTAAATACTTGGTGTGCGGCATAACGGTGTAAAAAGAACGACTGAAAAAACAGACCTCCATACCATAATACCAAAACAAAAATGACTATTGCCATATAACTTTTTTTTGCAAAGGTAAACGGGAGTTTTTCGCAAAACAATGAACCTAAGTCAATAAAAAGCCACTATATGTAGGCTTATAGGCGCTTTCTTATACGGCTTAGAGCCTGTGCTGTAATACCAATGTAAGAACTTATGTACTTAAGCGGAATTACCTTTAAAAGTTCTGGTCTTTCTTTAAACAATTTTAAGTAACGTTCTTCTGCGGTAAGGTTAAGTAAGTTTTGCTCTCGTTTAGATTTTATTAAAAATAAACGCTCTGCAGTTAGCCTACCTATAAAATTACCAATTTGTGTTTTAGCGTAAACCTCTTGCAAATCGTTATAAGTTATGCTTAAAAGTGTTGTTTTTGTTAACGCTTGTAATTGGTATGCAGAGGGCTGCTGAGTTAAAAAGGAATCGTATGCACTAATAAATTGGTTGTTAAAACTAAACCCAAACGTAATTTCTTTTTCTGGGTTGTCTTTTGGTATAAACAAACGCACAACACCAGTTTCTATAAAAGAAATATGATTTTCTATCTCGTTTACTTTTAAAAATATATCCTTTTTAGGAATTTCTCTACGTTGTAATTTAGAGGTAAAAAACGCCCAATCTTCATTAGAAATTGTTGCAATCTGATCTAAATATGCCTTTATCTGCTCCAAACCTTAATATTACTAGTGTTTTAAGTTGGTAAAGATACGTATTACTGTTTTTTTAAGCATCAAATTAATTAATATATAACGTATTCATATTCGTCTTGCATAAACGTGTAGACTATATGTTTTTACACTAAAACTTACCTTAATTTTAATTGTATTATTTGCAGATACAATTCAGCTAAAAATCATTTTAATTAGTACTTTAAATATTTTTCATAAATTATTTATTAATAATAAGTTACAAAAAAGAGCCTTTCTATTTTTATTGGCACTATCTTTGCACTATTGATATCAAATTATCAAATTATTAATACAATATTATTATGAGTAAAGGAACAGTAAAGTTTTTCAACGACACAAAAGGATTCGGATTTATAACTGAAGAAGGAGTAGAGAAAGATCATTTTGTACACATTTCAGGATTAGTTGATGAAATCCGTGAAGGTGATGTAGTTGAATATGACTTACAAGAAGGAAACAAAGGATTAAATGCAGTAAACGTAAAAGTTATCTAAATATATATTTCAAGTTTTTACAAAAGTCCATCATTAGTTTGATGGACTTTTTTTATGTCCAAAAACGAGTAATTGCAATAAATGTGAGCTTATTTTAAAATGATTTGTATTTTGCTAAAAAATAGAAATAAAATGAGTGATGACAAGTTTATGCAAGAAGCTGTAAATGCAGCTTTAAAAGGAATGCAAAACAATGAAGGCGGGCCATTTGGTTGCGTTATAGTAAAAGACGGTAAAATTATAGGCAAAGGAAATAATAAAGTAACATCTACTAACGACCCAACTGCACATGCAGAGGTTACAGCAATTAGAGATGCGTGTAAAAACCTAAACTCTTTTCAGTTAGATGGTTGTATAATTTACACCTCTTGTGAGCCTTGCCCTATGTGTTTAGGAGCTATTTACTGGGCAAGACCAGAAAAAGTATACTATGGTAGTAGCCAAGCAGACGCTGCTAATATTGGTTTTGATGACGAGTTTATTTATAAAGAAATTCCGCTACCTTACAATGAAAGAAGTATACCTTTTGAGCAATTGTCTCCTGAAATTGCAATAAAGCCTTTTCAAGAATGGACTAAAAAAGAAGATAAAACAGAGTACTAATTATAAGTTACTTGGTTTTAAAGCACTACTTAAACGAGTTAAATACTGGTTTAAGTAGTGCTTTTTTATTGATTGGAGAATAAATGTATAGCGTTAACAAAAATTTTAATTACGATAATACCAAAATACCAATACCTATAATTTTGACTTTAAAAAAATAGATATGGAAAATTGGTTGTTTGCCTCAGGTGAAATTATAGGAAAAGTTATACTAAGTATTTTAGCAATTTTTACAATAGTTATTGTAATTACCAGAATATCTGGCTTACGTACTTTTGCCAAAATGTCTAGTTTTGACTTTGCATCTACCATTGCAATAGGCTCTATACTAGCGTCTATAGTTTTAAATTCTAGCCAATCTATTACTAAAGGTGCAATAGCTTTAGGTGGTATTATATTATTTCAATCTGTTTTTTCATATTGCAAACGTAATTTTGAATGGTTTAATAATTTGTTTACCAATAAACCAATGTTATTAATGGATAATGGGGAATTTATACTTAACAATTTAAGAAAAACAAATGTAGATGCTAAAGATGTGTATGCTAAGCTTAGAGAAGCTAATGTAAAAGATAAAAGCGAAGTTTTAGCCGTAATATTAGAAAGCACCGGAGATATATCTGTACTACATAAAAGTAAAGATGTTGAGCTGTCTAAAGACATTTTAACGGGTGTTAAAAAGTAAACAGACTAAAAGATATGCATTACTTTTGTACTAATTAGGTATTATAAAAACTATAATTTGTTAGAAAAAAGGCAACAATTACCCTCAGAGCAATTAACAGATACAGACTATTTTATTTACTGCTTAGAGGCTGTAGAAGATATAGAAATTGATACGGTTACCACTGCACAAAAAAAGTTAGCAGAATTAACCAAGCAATATGGTGTAGCCAGTATTTACAAAACATGCGATACTATAGAAGGTTTAGAAGCTAGTTTAAATACATTGCTTTTAGATGATCATAACTTTAAAAATTACGAGGTAATTTACCTTGTTATTACAGGCGAGGCTAATAGCATTTGTTTAAATGATTATTACTATAGTTTACAAGAAATTGCAGAAATTTTTGAAGGAAGATTGCAAAATAAGATTCTACATTTTTCTAATGCCAAAATTTTAGATTTAGACGAAGAAGAAGCACAGTATTTTATAGATATTACAGGTGCTAAAGGTGTATCTGGTTACGGTAATGCTTATAATGGTATATCTAGCGCAGATTTAGATAAAGCATTTTTTAATTTATTTAAAGAAGATGATAATATGTTTGATGTTGTAGAAGAACTACACCAAAGACATTATAAAATGTGTAAACTATTAGATTTTAGAATGTATTACTAAATACAATTACAGCATATTAAACTGTTTATTTACTATAGCAATTATTATTTTTCTATTTTATATAGAGATAATTAGTAATACTTTTTAATAATACAATAACCACTACTTATGTGTATTAAATGTGTTTTTCACTTAAATATTTCCAATAGCGTTTAGGAACATGTTGTATATGTAGTTTCATATTTTTTCTAGAAGCAATGTTTGTGCTCTTAAAGTAATCGTTCCATAATTGCTGAAACTCTAACTCTACAGCAGCAAAAATTTCTGAAGATGTTTTGGTAGGGTCAAAATCTGCACCTAATTCTAGCGTAATAATATCTACTTTATCTAAGTTATAATACAAGCCATACTTCCGTTTTAAATCGTAAATAAGCCATTTTTGGTCTGCATAACGTTTTTCAAAATGTCTTTTTATAAGTGGCAGTACATTAAAATCTGGCTCTATATTAGCAAAGTAAATACCATCTTTAGTTAGTTTAAAACGTACAAAAGCTTCCATTCTGTGTTTTTCTCGTCCTACGTTTTTAGTAAGTTTGGCTATCTCTAAAATATGAGCGTTTGTAAAGTCAGACCCTACATTTTTGTTAGCAGCAAAAACATACACTATTGCATTAAATAAAGTATCTTCTACAGTAGGTTTTTCACTTAAAAAGGCATAGTAAAACCTGCGTAATTCATCTGTAGACATCTTCTTTTTTAAGCCAGCCCAAACACGGTTACTTTTTTCTTGGTCTGTATACACCGTATCAAAACTTCCAAATAAAGGCTGCTGAAAACGCTGTTCTGTAACAATTTTAACGGTCTTTAATTTTAGCTCAAAAGCAGTAAAAACGGCAGTTAAAAACCCATCAAAAGTAGCGTCATAAATTAGCGTAGTTTCCATTTTAAAAATCTATCCAAAAAGGTTTAATTGGTTGCTAAGCATATCTGTATACTTACTTTTAGAATTTTGTAAAATAAGGCCTTTAATTTTCTCGGCTGTTAAATCTCTGCTTTCAAATTTGTTAGATGCACATACCAAAAAGTATTGCGCACGGTTTAAAGACACCCCAATAGCTTTTAAATGCTCCCAATTAAGTTGCCTGTACCGCCTAGCTTTTAGTATTTTGTATACAGATTTCATTCCTAAACCAGGTATTCTTGCTAGCATATGCTTATCTGCCTTGTTTACATCTACAGGAAACTCGTGCATATTACGCAATGCCCAACCCAGTTTAGGGTCAATATCCAAATCTAAATGCTGGTGTTGCTCGTTTAAAATTTCTTCAATATTAAAACCATAAAAACGTAACAACCAGTCTGTTTGGTACAGTCTGTTTTCGCGTAACATAGGTACAGGAGTGCCAATTTGCGGTAAGCGTGTATCATAACTAATAGGCACATAACCAGAGTAGTACACACGTTTTAAATTAAAATTTTTGTAAAAATAATTAGAGGTGTACATAATTTGCATATCATTTTCACCACTGGCACCAACAATCATTTGTGTACTTTGCCCACCAGGAGCATATTTTGGAGTACTTTTAATAAGTTTTTTCTCGTTTTTGTACTGTATAATTTCATTTTTCACCTTAATCATAGGTTTAATAAAATCTTCTCTATTTTTATCTGGAGCCAAAAGTTTTAACCCTTTTTTAGTCGGAATTTCAATATTTACACTAAGTCTGTCTGCATACAAACCAGCCTCACGCATTAGCTCATCACTAGCACCCGGAATAGATTTTAAATGTATGTATCCATTAAAATTTTCTTCTAAACGCAATTTTTTAGCCACAGCAACCAAACGCTCCATAGTATAGTCGGCACTTTTAAAAATACCAGAGCTTAAAAAAAGTCCTTCAATATAATTACGTCTGTAAAAATTTATAGTTAAATCTACCACCTCTTGTACTTTAAAAGCAGCACGTTTAATGTCATTACTTTTACGCGTAACACAGTAGGCACAATCAAATATACAATAGTTGGTAAGTAGTATTTTTAGTAGTGATACACAACGGCCGTCTTCTGTATACGTATGGCAAATACCAGAAGCAGATGCATTACCTAATCCCTTATTAGTGTTGGTTCTGTTGCTACCGCTAGAGGAGCATGATACATCATACTTTGCAGCATCTGCAAGGATGTTTAATTTTTCTTGTACACGTTGAAAAGACATACCTAAAAATTTGAGTTTAGACTGTAAAGATACAATGTAAACAAATAAAAAACACATTTTGTAATTAATTTATATCTCATATTATGATATATAAAAGTGTAATTTACTATATTTGACACTGAAAATAATGCAGTTATGAACCGTATTAAGTACATATTAGAAGACAAGGGTATAAAGCAAACTTGGTTAGCAGAAAAGCTAGGTAAAAGTTACAATATGGTAAATTCTTATGTACAGAATAGGAGGCAACCCAGTTTAGAATTGTTATATGAAATTGCCCATATTTTACAAGTAGAAGCCAGAGATTTGTTAGATGGCAACCAAGCAGTTTTTAACACCAATAATACAGTTAAAACAGACACCGTTAGTATACCTTTAGTAGGCTCTGTAGCTTGCGGATTGCCAATTTTTGCAGAAGAACATATTGAAGCTAAAATTGAAGTTTCTACCAAGCTAGTAAAAAAACCTTCAGATTATTTTTTGCTAAGAGCCACAGGAGACTCTATGAACAAAAAAGGAATAAACAGTGGCGATTTATTACTTATTAAACGCCAACATACTGCAGAAACCGGAGATTTAGTACTTGCCTTGTTAGATGATGAAGCTACGGTTAAAGAGTTTATAAACAACGGTAGC
The DNA here is from genome assembly GCF_000568425.1 of Cellulophaga geojensis KL-A. Taxonomy (NCBI): domain Bacteria; kingdom Pseudomonadati; phylum Bacteroidota; class Flavobacteriia; order Flavobacteriales; family Flavobacteriaceae; genus Cellulophaga; species Cellulophaga geojensis. The sequence goes on along the minus strand of NZ_ARZX01000002.1, from coordinate 117,720 downwards.
AACCTTGTTTTAAAACCGCACTCTACAAACCCAAAACACCAACCAATTATTTTAACTACAGACTTTAAAGTACAAGGTATTGTAGCAGATGTTATTAAGGTGTAGTTAAATACATAAGTTTTTTAGTATTTTCTTTTGTACAAAGTAGGAGGGAAGTTGTATTTTCTTCCCAACTGTAGATGATGTTATCTGTAATTAATTTTATACCATTTATAAATAAATAGTACCCAAGTATACATATCTGTAATTACACTTAAAAAAATAGTTTTACATTGTAGGGGAATTAAACAACCAAAAGTAAAGTAAACTATATAATGTGCGTTTATATGTAGTTACCATTAATACTGAAGAAACACCTTGACACCAAACAATCGCCTTTATCCAAATTGGGAACAAATTTCCAAACTTAAAAATCCACTTACTGCTGGAGAGATAAAATTGATTGAATTTTTAGATAACAATTTACCTAAAGATGCCAATTGGAGAGATGGAGACAAATTATCGGATTATAAAGGTTGGTTGCTTTTTGCCCAACCTTTCTTAAACGGAACAAGACCTGATGTAATTGTTTACAATCCGTTTGTCGGAATGGTAATATTTGAGGTTAAAGATTGGAATAAAAAACACTATGAGTGGAAAGACCGAAAATTGTATGTTTCAGATGCAAAAGGCTCATATGAAATAAAAAGTCCATTAACACAAGTAAATCACTACAAGGAAAAAATTATTGGACAGTTAGTACCAATAATTGGAGAAACTATTGACGAAGACAAAAAAAATTATGGACTAATAAAAACTGCTCTTTATTTCCATAAAATGACAACAACCGAATCAAGAGATATGTTTGGTTCAAGAATTAAAAATTACGCCTATTTTCCTCTCTTTGGCTATGATTTTCTGAAAACAGAAAATCTTTCTGAAATTGTTCCAGAAGTTAAATACTCAAATAGTAGATATTGGAAACGTGAATGGAATGATGAATTAATGTTTTGGTTAAAACCACCTTATCACAGCATTGAACAAGGAATCCCGCTAAATTTAAGAGGTAATAAAAATAAAGTAGCTCAACCAGCAATAGGTCATCACCGAATTCGAGGAGTAGCAGGAAGTGGAAAAACCCAAGCATTAGCGTATAGAGCAGGAAATCTTGCATCTAAAAATTTTAATGTCTTAATAATATCTTTCAATATAACACTTTGGCACTACATTCGAGATATGATTGCGAGAGCACCATTCGGATTTAGTTGGGAGCAAATTACTTTTACTCACTTTCACGGATTTTGCAAGGACAAACTAAACCAGTTTGGAGCAAAATGGCCTAAATCACCTCAAAGGCAAAATTTCGGTAACCAAGAAGACTACGAAAATGCGTTAGATTATTTTTTTCAAACAACAGTACCAAATACTGTTAGAGGAACATTAGAAGAAAAGGAATATGAAAAATATGATGCAATCTTAATTGACGAGGGACAAGATTATCACTATGATTGGTACAGTTTATTAAATGACCTATTCTTGAATGAAAGAGATGAACTTTTAGTAGTAAGTGATAAAAAACAAAACATTTACGATAGAAAATTGGATTGGGTTGACAAAAGAGTTACTACGTCTGGATTAGATAAGTTTAAAAACCCATATATCGATTTGACTTCAAGTTTCAGAATGCCTGCAAAAGTGGCTGATATGTCAAATGAATTTAGCGACAAATTTGATTTAAATCAAGAATTGAGAGTTGCAAAAATTGTTGGTTCGCCTGTCCTTTTCCATAGTCAACATATAGTTTGGTTAAACATCAACGAAAATAATTGGCTCGATATGATTTTCAAATCCTTCAAAAGGCTACAGAAAGAGGAATATAGTCCGTCCGATATGGTAATTTTACTACCAAGTTTAAAATATGGAATTGAAGCAGTAGCTTTTTTTGAGTCTAAAAATATAAAAGTAAATCACGTTTTTGAGACTGATACAGAAAAACGCTATCATCCACATAAAAAAGCTTTTTGGATGGGAGATAGTAGATTAAAAATTTCAACTATTCACAGCTTCAAGGGTTGGGAATTATTGAATATCGTTCTTTACATACCAAAAAGAGCACCTGAATCGAATAAAAAGCTAGATGCAATAGTTTATACCGCAATTACTCGGACAAGGGAGAATTTAATAGTTTTGAACTCGAATAATAGATATGCCGAATTTGGAAAAAAATTCCCAAAGAAATGGCAAGAGCAATAAAGCACTAATGGCAACAATGTATATAAAAAATAACGATTTTAGTGTTTAATCGAAACAAAATGAATAAATTAATGGTTAGTTATAATCTGAAAAGTTAGTAAGCAGAATTCCTCTACTTTTCATATACAAGACCACTGCCAGCAATACAAGTGATTTAGTGAAATATCTACTTCCTTCTAATCTGATTAATTTGTTTTAAACAAAAGTTATTAACAAGAGAAATGGAATTAACTAACTGATTGTTAGATTGTTGTAAATTTAAAATATTTCGATTGTTAAGTTAATTAACTTGTTAATCTATTTCTTTGTTCACTTACAATAAATAATTCCTATATTTGTATTTATAAAAATGAAAAAAGACCTAAACTTTGCGGGTCAGGTCTTTTAGATTTTTTTTTATAGTTTAACAAAAAAAGCGAGGGGCTGTCTGGCGATGTTACGGAGTTCCTATTCTTAAACAGTGGGTTCGATACCCACCAGCTCCACTTTTTTGTTATAACAAATATAGTTAATTTAATATTATTAACCAAAAACAAGATGTTATGAACACTAAAGAATTTTTAACTAAAAGAATATCAGAACTTGAGAAAGAATTGACTGGACTTAAAGCAGCTTTGTCAGCTTATGAGAATATTGATTTAGCCCCAAATTTAGTTGAAAATCTAAAAACACCTCTTGAAACTCAAGTTTTAAATAACAAAACAAAAGTATATAATGGAACTTGGATAGAAAACATACTAACTGTAATAAAAAACAAAAATAGATTTTTACATAATATAGAAATTGCAAGTGAATTATATAGTACATATCCTGATAAAGACAAAGATTCAGTAAAAAGAAGGGTATCAGCTGTTTTATCTAACGCATTATCTAAAGGAGATATCGATAGTTTAACAAATTACAGATTTACCAAATCAATAAAAGATACTGTTTGGGGAAAAAAGGAATGGATTAACGAAGAAGGAAAAATAAAAAAAGAATATATGTATAAATCAAAAGCAAATAAGAATAACAATAAGACTTTTGACTTTTAAAAAGGACACTTTGCAGAGTGTCCTTTTCGCGGAATTGGAAAGTCCAATTCTTTAATTGTTTAACTTAAACTCATTTTACAATGGCAAAAGTTGTTAGAAGAGTGATTACCGTTCGACCAAGAATCAGAATCACTCGTACAGTGAGAATTACAACTAGAACAACTAGAAAGTAATTCGGATAAAAGGCGGAGATATAATCTTCGTCTTTTTTATTTTACAAATATAGTATTTTTTTGACCCATTTACTGGTAGTGGTGGATTTTTGTTTTCGTTTATCTTTAATTCCTTACTGTTGAAAAAATAAACATTTTTGAATATGTCAATAAACCTATGAACCAATTATAAAGTTCAGTTGCCAACACCGCTTTTAATTAATTGCTAGTTCTAGCCTACTTACAAATCCCGAAGCGTTAGGACTATCGTACTTTCTATTCGGTTTTTATTTGATAACTTTAGTACTTAAACCACGTAACAAACTATATACATCAACGTTAGCAGTAATTAAAGAAATGAAAAAGTTTTTAATCTTAATTTTAATCACAATAGTATTATTTAGCTGTAATAGAAGTTTAGATAAATCTATCATTGAGCCTCTATCACCAAAAGAATTAAACAGATTTTTTAAAACAAAAAAATCATTTGAGAAAGTTTATGAATTCATTAGTAAAACAAGAGATAAAAATTTAAAATCAGAAATTGACAAAGCTAAATATATTGATATTACTTATAATCAGTTCAGAGAATTTGTAAATTTTGCATCCGACACTATATATTTTAATAATATTTATAATATAAATAAAGAAAAATGGAATTCTGAATTTGGAGTATTAGATAAAAAAGTAGATTCAGTTATCTTTCATTGGAAAAACAAAAAGAATCCTCCAATTTCAGTTTTAAAATATTTGGAATACGAAGAAAAAAATAAAAATGATAAGCTTTACTCTTTCTTAGGAAACAATCCTTTTAAGGTAGACATATCTATTGATTTATTTAATGAAAATTATATAAATAGAGATAATTTTATCAAAGATAAGATTGACAAAATACTAGAAAAAAAATATCCGCTTTGCTTTAAATTTAAAGAATTGAACTCCTTTGATTTTGAAATATTGAAAATAAACTCAATACAGTAAATACTTATTTTCTAAGTCTACCAAATTTTTTACTTTGGCTTTAGAATAGGAAAAGATAAAAAAAACAACCCTAGAAGCGTAGGGACTAGCGGACTTTCTATCTGTGATTTATTTGCTAAATTAGGAGCTTAAACACGCAGCTAATCTTAAACAAAATTGCTGTGTGCAACCTAATAATACACTATGGACTTTAAACGAACAGGAATAATATTGTACACTATTGAGTATAAAAAATGTGTAGACTTTTATGAAAACATACTTGAATTGAACAAAATGTTTGAAACTGAAAATTTAACGTGTTTTGAATTTGGTAACTCTTATTTGATGGTAGAGCTAGACGATGAATATAACGGAACACAAACTGAATCTGAACGAATTAAGACTTGTTTACGAATGAACGTTTCAAACGTTAAAATTCTTGCAAACAAACTGATTGAAAAAAATATTGAAGTAGACTACCAAGAACACACTTGGGGAACAATTGCGAAATTTTTTGACCCAGACGGAAATTTATGTGCCTTTAAGGACAATGAAACGTTTGAAAAACAAATTGCAGACGGAATTAAAGTGAACTAAGCAGAAGCAGCAGAAGAAGAAGAAGAAGAAGAAGAAGAAGAAGAAGAAGAAGAGTTAACTAACACTTTTACAAGACTATTTTTATTTGCTAAATTAGGTGTGTAAACACGTTGTAAAACACTAACAAAAACATATGAAAAAGTACTATTATATAATATCAATTATTTTATTGCAATCATTGTTTGCTTGTAAAAATAACTGTACACCAGATATTACAGGAGTAAATTTAACCAATTCCATTTTTCTTACTACAATTGATTCCTTAAAAAGTGTTGATGCTAACAGTTATAGAATTGAACTTCGTTTAGATATAGATCAAATAAATAAAAGACAAGATAAAGATTGCATCCAAGGAGAAAAAGGGCTAAAAAGTAATATTAAAGAGTTAAGTATTGTTTCAAATGCTAATATTTTTAATACTACAGCTGGAGAAAAAATTAATCTTGACAATTTTAGAATTTATGACTATGTCGGATTTATTTCAGATGATTACGGTGAGGATATTGATGCTAATTTTAAAAGATATAGATTAAATGAATGGATTGATATGATCAATAATGACTATAGAGATACATACGACTCAACCTTTAAGTTTTATAATAATTTTTATATCGAATTCTCAGACAAAAACCAGTCAGCAAACAATGTCAAATTCAAATTAATAGTAACACTAATGAATGGTAATGTATTTGAAGCAGAAACAAAGCCTATAAATATTACTTAACTTTAAGTTGCTAACGCATTTAGTCATTAACTATAAATGCGTGTATAACTCCTGGTAACCAACCAATAATAGTTAGTATAAGACTAATTAAAAATGTTTTTCCTATTCCGTGTTTCATAAATACTGCTAATGGTGGTAGTACTATATTTAGTATAATTGTTAGTAATGACATATGTAGTTATTTTAATTAATAATTCTATTTTTCTAAGTTTTTTTTATTCTAGTTATTCTTCTTCTTTCTCATCTACCAACATCCTATGATCACTTTTCTTTAACCCAACAATGGCAATAATATTTGTAACGGTACCATATAACATTAGTATGGTAATAACCATCATTCCGCTAATAATAGAGGAGGAGAATAGTGTTCCCCAATAAATATATTTGTACCACCAAACGGCTACGTTATCTGCTTCTGTAATTGGAATATTAAAAAACTGAAAGAGAATTAATGTACTTATAAAAAGTATGGTGTCAAACTTAGCAATACTTAATACCTGTGTATAGTGTTTCTTTTTAAGTTTTGTTTCTGTACCTGTACTTATCCCCAGTAAAGTTAATAGTAAGGCTAAAATTGTGGCAGATGCCAATATTATGGTATTACAAAGCATATTAAGACCTTGTATAGATGAACTTAACAGTTTTTTAGCCTCATAGCCCGATATGTTACCTAAAATAAAGACACCAAATGCTATAAAAATTGTTGTTACAGCACCACCTATAAAGGCGCGTTTATGATTTTTAAAAAAGTTGCTCATTTTTATATGATCTTATATCCTATGGGTTTAAAACTTCCACCATTACTATCTTTTGCAGAGCAAGCTGTTAAAGCTACAATTAAATCCATTTGGGCTTCAAAACAAACATAATCACCAGATTGTGATGTGGGTGGCTCAACTTTTATTTTCCCAGATTTATTAAAAACAACATTCATAAATATATTAAATGCAGTAGGTATATCATCTTTTTGAATACCGTAGGGCTCTAAATTTTTGTAAAGGTTCTCAAAACAACTTGGGTGGTATTCTTCAATACCGTAAAAATGTTTAAACGTTTTTCTATCACACGGTGCAAGTAAAAAATCGTTTCTACCGTTTGTATCTTCTATAATTTTTACCATTTTATTACTTCTGTTACTCCAGAGGTAATTACCTTTTGTTAGTAAAATAGACTCTTCAAAATCTAATGTTTTACCTGAAGATACTTTCTCTTTTATATCGGTTTTATTCAAAAATAAAATGTCTGATACTTGCTTACCTTCAATATCAATAACCTTAAGTATTTGACCCTTTTTAAGTTCTAAAGCTGCTCCGGATTTTGGTGGTATAGTAATCATTTTTTATGAAATTGGTATGGACATTCCCATTTGTTATTTACTGCTCTTCCGCTATATTGTCTTGCTTCGCTACCAGCTCCAAAATCTTCTAGCATTGGATTTATAGAACCTTGATATTCCTTATCTCTACGCCTAATTAAGTCTCTTACGCGAGTATAACGATTGGTTTTACGAAGTTTATCAAACTGATTATGTAAGTTAAACACAATCATAGGAAATGGTGATGATCTTGCTTTTCTGGAAGCATTAGGATGCATACCAACTATGTAGAACGATTTGCCTAAGATGCTCATACTAAATTTTGGCGAGGATACATCAGAATCTGTACTTTTATCCCATTCATAATCATCCTTACAGTGTAGTTGATACAGTAATTTCCAGAGTGCGTTTTCAAAAGCTAATTCAGTTTTAAATTCGTCATCTTTAAATACGGCAATAAAGGTTTGAAACTTTTTAGATTCATCATTAATTTCATTTAAGTAACTATTTAAATCGTTTAATAGAGTAGGGACACATTGTTTAGAAATTTTACTATAATTATGAATAGATATAGTATCATTTGCAACAACACTTTGTGCCATAACACAAGGATGATCGTCAAGAATAAATTCTTTTACCATATCATCAACAGCAATTGTATTCTCTATTTTGTCCATTGTGTGTAATTCCATTTTTCAATGCATTAATGCGTTTGTATCATTTTTATGCTAAATTAAATGGAGTGTAGTTTAAGCTTTATCTCAATCCGTCATATTATTAACCTTATCAAGTATATAAGAATTTATGCATTATTTCTTCACTTGTATTTTATAAAAAGGCTAGTAGTTTTAGTATTTATATGATACTAATATGGTGCAATTAGCACCATATTACCCAATGCTAAAACTATTTTAGCAGTCTTACACACTTTATTATTTTGTAATATATTTCTTACTAGATTTGTTTCGAAACAACAATGTTAATTACAAAAAACAGACTACTATGAAATTAAAAATTATGAAACCAAAAAAGGTATTTTTAAGTTTTCTTCTGGCATTTATTTGCTTGCTAGGGTACAGCCAAAAACCAAACGGACAAACATCTAATCCGAATGATAATTTTAAATTATTAAACGATTTTTCAGATGAATTTAATACAGGTAACATTAATTGGAGCAAATGGAGTAAAACGGCTAATTTACCAAACACAAAAGCTTGGAAGTGGGATAACAATGCCAATGCTAAACCGGTAAATTATAAAGGTGAGCGCTCTGTTGAGCTTACTATGCGTCAAAACGCCAATAATGCAAGAGATGGCATTACATATTTTAAAAGTGGCTGTTTACAAACTATTAAACAGTTGCCTAAAAACTTTGTAGGTTATGTAGAATCCAGAATTTATGGTGCAGAAATTAACTCTCCAAAAGCAACAGGTCTTGACAAATACAGAGGTGTGTGTCCGTCTTTTTGGTTATACAGTAAGTTTTTTGATAATAAACCAATTGGTGAGGCTGTATACACAGAAATTGATGTTGTAGAACTACAACAATTTGATTTTGATCCTAATGGTCCGGTTGGGCATCAACAAGATTTAATTACAGATGCAGAATCTAATCTTCATTTAGTAAAAAAAGCAAGTTTTGGTAGAGATTGGTTTAGACCAAAACAACCAAAAGCAAGAGCTGCTCAATTAAATAAGTATGAGTTACCAGGTAAATTTGATCCTACAAAAGGTTGGCATACATATGGTTGTGAAATAACACCTACTAAATTATATTTTTATGTAGATGGCGTTAGAGTAGGTAGAGCTTTAGATAATACTTATTGGAGTGATAATCCTATGTATGTTATAGCATCATTAGGTTTAAGAGTACCATTTGTAGCGTTTCAGGGTAATGTATTTGAGCCTGTGAACCCAGAAGTAAATCCTAGAGCAAAAAAGAATATAGATGAAATGCCAGTATCTATGCACGTAGATTATATAAGAGTATGGGAAAAAAATGGTTCTGGAGGAACTAATAATCCTGTTGGTAACTGTTCAACAGCTCCAACTTGGAAAAAATCAGGAAATTTTACAAAAGGAGACAGAGTAAAGCTTAATAATGCAATTTATGAACTAAAAGCTAGTAATGGTAGTTGTAGACCAGGTGGAGCTTCTGGTTGTTCTTCAAACCAATGGACTAAAGTATCTGACTGTACATCTAATAGCAGTATTATTAATACTGACGCAGGAACTGTATATCCAAACCCTGCGAATACAGTAGTTAATGTGGTAGCTACTAAAGGAGATTTTATTAGAGTAATTACTTCTGTGGGTACAGTAGTACGTACTATAAAAGCTAAAAATAGTACTACTGTTATAGATATTTCTGCATTACCACCAGGTTTGTATACTGTTACAATTACTGGTAACAACAAAAATGAAACAAAACAATTGCTTATTCAATAGCTGAAAATTTAAATAAATTAAATAATAAAGGCAGAATTGAGGTTAAACTTAATTCTGTTTTTTTTGTTATTGGGTGTTTTTTACTAGCATACATAATTATGCAACAAACATATTTATCTAGTGAATAAACACTCTTTTTATAAAACGACGTAGGAGGGAAGTGTAATGTGTGTTGAATGGGAATTAATTATTATATAGCCTGTTTACAATACTCTTATATGTTTGCCCTATCGGAATTTTATGCTCGTTTATTAAAATACGATTACCTTCTATAAATTTAATTTTATTAATTGCAACAATAAACGATTTATGAACCCTTAAAAAACTATCTTCATTTAAAATAGTTTCGTAATATGATATTTTTTCGTGGCTAATAAACATTTCATTTTTTAAAAATAGTTTGGTGTAATTACCATAGGCTTCAATATATAACAAATCATTCAAATCTATTTGGAGATACTTTTTATCGCCTTTTACAAATAGGCTAGTAGGGTTGGTATTGCTGTTTGAAACTTCTTGTATTAGCGGTTTAGATGTCTGCAACTTTGAAACCTTATTGACGGCTTTTACCAGTCTGTCAAAACTAAATGGTTTTAAAAGGTAATCGACTACGTTTAATTCATAACCTTCTAATGCATATTCCTTATACGCGGTAGTTATAATTGTTTTTGGTGGTTGGCTCAAGGTTTTTAGGAAGTCGAGACCTTTTAATTTGGGCATATTAATATCCATAAACATAAAATCCACCTTGTGTTCATTAAGAAACTGCATAGCTTCCATAGCGCTATAACAATTATGAACCAATTCTATATGCGGAATTATATGACATAATTCCGTTATGACTTCATGAGCTAAAGGTTCGTCGTCAACAATTATAAACTTAAGCATGCGGTGGTATTTTTAATGTTACTTTATAGGTGTTATCTGTTTTATTAAATAGTAACGTATAGTTTTTACCAAACAATAATTGTAAGCGCCTTTTTAGATTCTCAAGACCTATTCCACCTTCATTAGTATGAGTCCCATCGAAATTATTTTCAATTTCAAATTGCACAAAATTATCGGTATACGTCAGATTCATATGAATGTACGCGTTATTTTTAGACCAGGATTCAACGCCATGTTTAAAAGCATTTTCTAACAAGATAATGAATAGTAAAGGTTTTATTTTTAAATGGGTATCCACATCATAATAACACTGAATATCCACGTCTTTTTTATAGCGGATTTTATGCAATTCGATATAATTAGTTAAATACGCGATTTCTTCACCTATAGTAACAAAGTCCTTTTTACCTTCATAAATGGTATAGCGCATCATATCAGACAATTTTAAAATGACTTCAGGTGCTTTATTAGAATTCTTAATGGTTAAGGCATATAAGTTGTTTAGGGTATTAAAAAAGAAATGCGGATTCATTTGCGCCTGGAGCATGGCTAATTCGGCTTTAGACTTTTCACTTTTCAAATTTTGAAACCATTTCCATTGTTCATAAACCCAAAGGAAAAACAAAATTGGTATGGGTAAAAAGAATACGTAGAATGGATAATCTTTCTTAATGTCTAGATAGGTTTCTAAATCACCATAAAACAGTCTCAAATAAAGGAAATATATAAATAATGGGATGTAAATAAGTGCAATAAGTTTCCAGTACTTTTTTATAAATGCAGGAACCAGTAAATACACAACACCTATCCAAAAACCCATTAATATTATAAAAGTCACAGGATTATCTGGTATATCCATTAAAGTATCTACAACTAATGCTACGATAAAAACAGCAGTAAGCACCATAACTTTAAGTATGGTAACACCTTGACGCTTTATATAGTTGTAATTATGAATAGGTAATGCTATGGACAACCACCAAAACAGGGTAATTAATATAACTTCAAGCGGATCATCATTAGGAATTTTTATAACACCAAAATAATCCAACATATAAAATATGGGTATAATAATTAGTGCCATTAAAAAGGCTCTATATTTTTTGATGTATTCAACCATATAGCAAAAGTAAGTATGTCCTCCTGTATTAACAAGAAAGTTGATAGACACTAATAAAATTTAGTCCAACGCTATGATTTTTTACATGAATGTGATTGATATTGCATTTTACTGTGTATGACTTTATATAAATACCATACGTCATATTAATTATAAAGGAGGTTCTCTTCTTTTTATGTTTGCATTATAATAATAGAAAACGGTACATCAATTAAAAATCAACAGTTATGAATACATTACAAATCAATAATTTAAGCAAGACCTATCCTAATGGTGTGAGAGCGCTAAACAACATTAATTTGGAAATTACCAATGGTATGTTTGGTCTATTAGGCGCAAACGGCGCAGGAAAATCATCCTTAATGCGTACTATTGCGTCCTTACAAGAACCTACTTCAGGAAGCATTTCTTTTAATAAATCTGATATCATTAAAAAACCAGAACACATTAGACAATGTTTAGGCTATTTGCCACAAGAGTTTGGTGTGTATCCAAAAATTTCTGCTGAAAAACTACTAAATCATTTAGCAGTTTTAAAAGGGATTTTAGATAAAAACCAGCGTAAAAAGCAAGTAACAGCGCTGTTGAAGCAAGTTAATCTCTATCAACACAGAAAAAAAGCGGTTTATACTTTTTCTGGAGGTATGCGTCAGCGTTTTGGTATTGCACAAGCCTTATTAGGAAATCCGCAAATTATTATTGTAGATGAGCCAACAGCTGGTCTAGACCCAGAAGAAAGCAATCGATTTTTAAACTTATTGAGTGAAATAGGAGAGAATGTTATTGTTATTTTATCCACACATATTGTTGAAGATGTTAGAAACCTATGTCCTAAAATGGCCATTTTATCTAATGGTGAAATTATTTCAGAAGGAAATCCGAAAGATTTAGTAGCTAGTATTGAAGGAAAAATATGGACAAAAATAATTCCTAAAAATGATATTGAAGTGTATAAAAACACCTTTGATGTGATTTCAACAAAATTAGTAGCAGGTGATACGCAAATTAGAATTTTGTCTAATAAAAAGCCAGAAAAAGACTTCCAATTGATAACACCTAATCTAGAAGATTTCTATTTCGCTTCACTTTTTAATAACCAAACAAAAAAGGCATAAGTTATGTTTAAGCAATTATTAAGATTTGAAACTTTTTATCAGTTAAAACAACGCGCATTTCCTATATTCGTTATTTTGTTTTTAGCCTTAGGAGTTTTTGTTGGTAGACAAGGTTTTGCACCAACTGGAGTTGATTATAATTCAGTTTATCAAGTGTATTTCCATACCAGTTTATTTACATTAGGGAGTGTTTTTATAATAATGTTCTTTGCCATTAGTGCTATGCTTCGTGATAAGCAGCACAATATGGAATCGCTTATTTACTGTTCTTCAATACAAAAGTCTTATTATTTCTTGAGCCGGTTTTTAGGTACGTTTATATTTAGTGTTTTAGCTTTTACACCTTTTATATTAGGCTATATCTTTGGAAACTATTCTTCTGATTTGGATGCAGAACGTATAGGTGATTTCCAATTGCTAACTTATGTTCAACCATGGTTATATATTGTTGTGCCTAATTTGTTTATATGTTCAGCAATCATATTTTCTGTGTGTACCTTAACAAAAAATAGTATAGCAACTTATGTAAGTGCCGTATTTGTTTATATGTTATATTTTGTTTGTTCTCTATTTTTAAATTCGCCTATACTAGCACAATCTGTTCCTGCTTCAGCAGAAGCTATGGCTTTTGCAGCAATTGTAGACCCCTTTGGTGTGGCTGCTTTTTTTGAGCAAACACAATATTGGACACCTTTTCAAAAAAACTCACAATTACTATCGTTTTCTGGATTTTTTTTATGGAATAGATTGATTTGGATCGTCGTTGGTTTGGGAATATTACTTGCAACCTACATGATGTTTTCGTTTAGAAAAATCACTAAAAAAGTTAAAAAAGCCAATAAACCAATAAGCAAAAACACCCAATTAGTGGCTTATAAACCATTATCGACAGTACATAATTTTAAAGCACAGTATTTAGCATTTTTCTCTTTGTTAAAGATCGAGTTGAAAAGTGTGTTTAAGAGTTTGCAATTTATTGCCATATTGATTATGTGGTTAGCTATAGTTTTTTCAGAATTGTATAGTACCGTTATTAGTGGTGGCGAATATGGTGTGAGTCAATACCCATTTACAAACCAACTTATAAGTTTAATAGTAAATCCGTTAACGCTTTTTAGTCTTATTTTAATAATTTTTTATAGTGCTGAAATAGTTTGGAAAGAACGCAGCTTAAACTTTAATTTAATTATTGATGCCGTACCAACAAAAAATAGTGTGTTTTTTCTTGCAAAGTTGTTTGCAATCTTGTTATTACCTGTCATTATTATCACTACAGGAATAATTATGTGCATCTTGTTTCAGATATCTTTAAACTATAGCAATTTTGAGTTTGGCCTATACACATCGTTATATTATCATTTAGGATTACAACTTGCTGTATTTAGTATGATTGCCTTATTTATAAATAGTTTAGCAAGAAGTAAGTATTTAGGCATGGGTATCTTCGGTTTTATTGTATTGTTAAGTTTTAAATCTGATGCATTAGGACTAGAACATCCATTAACAAGTCTTGGTTTTATGCCAAGAATTTCCTTTACAAATATGAATGGTTTTTATGGCAGTTTAAGCCTATTCAATCATTTAGCTATGTATTGGTTATCCTTAGGATTACTGCTGGTACTCATATCTTTTAAAATATGGAATAGAGGAGTAGTGGCTAATTTTTCAACGAAACTAAAGCAATTTAAATATGGCTTTACAACTATTCAAAAAGTATTGTCTTATCTTTTAATTGTAGTATTTATTGGTTTCGGAAGTTTGATTTTTTACAATATGAGTATTGTTTCAGAGTATGAAACCAGAGCCGATAATTTAGATTTTAGAGAACAGTATGAGAAAAAGTTCAAACAATATGAAAATTTAGAGCGACCATATTCCATATCCAGAAAAACTGAAGTTGCTATTTTTCCAGAAGAAAGTCGTTATACCCTAAAAGCGGACTATATATTGAAAAACGGAAGTGACCAACCCTTATCAAAAGTTTTTGTCACAGAACGTCTTCCTTTAGAGTCTATAACTATTGAAAATGCAAATTTAGTAACATATGATTGTGTTTATGGTATTTATATATTTCACTTTGGAAAACCGTTACAGCCCAACGATACTGTACGCTATACTTTTGAATTGAAACACGAACTTAATGGTTATGAAACGGACAAAACCATTGTAAATAATGGTACTTATATAACTCACAGAAATTTTGAGCCTATGTTGGGATATAGTTCTGGAATAGAAATTACTAACAAAGTAGAACGAAAAAAACGGAATTTACCAAAGCGAGAAGAAGACATTATTTCTGATGAACATATTGCTCTTGAAAATTTTAACAATGAAAAAACAAACTTTGAAACCATTATATCTACAAGTAGCAACCAAACGGCATTGAGTTCTGGTAGCCTTGTTAACAAATGGTCAGAAAATAATAGAAACTATTATCATTATAAATCTGAAAACAAAGTAATACCTATGATTGCTTATTTATCTGCAAGCTATAAAACTAAAAAGGTGGATTATAAAGGCATTACTATTGAGCAGTATTATGATTCAGCACATACATTTAATATTGAAGACATTGAAAACAGTACCAAACAAACCCTAGATTATTGTGAGGAAAACTTTGGAGATTATGCATTTAACCATGTTAGAATAGCAGAAATTCCTTCACATTGGTCATTTGGTGGCTTTGCGCATCCTGGAGTGATAAGTATGGTTGAAGACCGCTTGTATTTAGCAGATGTTAGAAACGACGAGACTTTCAATCTAGTTGCTAAAAGAACCATTCATGAAGTGGCTCATCAATATTGGGGACATACGTTGTCTGCAAAACCAGTTGCAGGTGGATCTATTTTTGTAGAAGGTTTTGCAAAGTATACCGAAGCCGTTATCATGGAAAAGATGTATGGCAAACGTGCTGTCTATGAATTGAGTGAAAATGCTAGAAGGCGTTATTTTTCAGGAAGATCTTTTGCAAGTGACCTAGAACCACCAGTTTATAAAGTTCTTGGTCAAGGCTATATTTCTTATGGAAAAGCATTACACGTTATGTTGGCGTTGCGAGACCTTATTGGCGAAGAACAAGTTAATTATGTTCTAAAAAAGTTAACCGATACATATCGTAATTGTAACACTTTAGAAGCCAATACAATCGAATTTTTGCATTTGCTTTATAACGTTACACCAAAAAAGCAGCATAACTTAATTGACGATTGGTTTAAAAAAGTAGTTACTTACGACTTAAGCATAAAGGAAAGTTCTTATGTAGAATTAGAAAATGGGACTTATGAGGTTAAAGCGATTATAAAAGCGAAACGTTTTGAAACTATAAACAATGGTGAAATAGTACCAATAGGAATAAACGAACCTATTAAAGTTGGAGTTTTTACAACACATCCATCATTAGTAAAAGAGGATAGTTCTGTATTGTATTATGAGTCAAATTTAATTAGCGATGACATCACTGAAGTAAAGTTTATTGTAAGCGCCCCCCCCAATTACATAGCTATTGATCCTTATGGAACACGGTCTGATGAGAATTTAGTTGATAATATATATAGATTTTAATAAAAGGAATTCTAAAAAATAGAATCTCGATGTTAAACTTGGCCTCATAACCCCAAAGTTTCGGGGTGGTTAAAACAATAGGAGAAATGAGCGTCCATATTTTAGGCTATCCAAATGCAATTATCCAGTGGATGATTGTATTTGGATATAATACTTTACTTAAATATCGTTTCAAATCGTATTTAACTAAAAAACAAATCCACGAGAATCGCGTATTTTAAAATTGCTGTACCTAATTACAGAATACGTAAATTATCAGCAGTATACATTTAGTTATAATTATAAAGTTAATTGTAGTTTTATAACCTTTTGTGAAAATGTATTTTAGTTTTACATAATTAATGATATAAGCATAAAGACAATTATCATTAATTATGTGAAATATCGCTGAAATTGTAACCGTTAATTTAAAATTGACAATTCGAGTTACGGTAAATAACTCTTTATTTATTAATGTTTATAGGAGGTAAAGAGGTTTTCTGAAAAGATAGCTAACAATTTAAAACTGCTAAAAAAGCATTTTTTTGGAATAATGCTAAATTAAAATTACCATTTATATTTTTTTAGTTTTGCTTCATTTATTGACGATTCTAAAATCACAAGATCAAAAATTTTCTCTATTGCATTTTTAGACTCTTTACTTATTACTTCTAAATTTTTAAGCTTTGTATATTTTGCATCCAATTTTATAAAATCTGGATCATCACTATTTGTAGTGTGGATTAACTTATTAGTTAATTCTTCTATTCCAATATTTAAAGCATTAGCTAGCTTAAAAATCGTTTTAGCTGATGGCTTGGCTTTGTTATTTTCATATCTACCAATTTGTACAAAGGATACACCTGATTTGTCCTCTAGCTCAACTAAAGTTAATCCTCTTAGCGTTCTTAATTCCTTAAGTCTCTCACCTATAGTCATTATTCTTTGGGATATTAAACTTTTTTATACTATTTTTATACTTTTATTAAACCTTTATAGATTTAAATTACTTTTAGTGCTAAAAGCAATTTTTATGAAGCACATATTGTTATTTGCAATATTTACAATATTTACAATATATGCAATACTTGCAATACCTGCAATATAAATAAAAGGGAAATCCCGATTTTCTTAATGAGAATTTTTAGAATAAAGATTAGAATAATATTTTTTAGATACAATGACTTAAAAGTATATATTAATTAAACTCTTGACATATGGATAATTACAAGATTAAAGATAAGAAACTAATAATTTCTATTGATTATTTAGTTGATTTAGGTTGTAACCGAAGAACTATGGAAAATAGTATCTCAAAGTTCAACAAAGGTAATTCTATTTTTTTTCACGCCCATAAGGATCCAATAACCAATAAGAAATGGATTTATTATGAGTCCATTCCGAAACGTCTTTTAAAAAAGTTTAATATTTCTACAGATAGGGATATAGCCCTAAAAACATTAAGAGAAATAGAAAAAAATGACATTTTTAAAATTAGAAGTGAAATTAATTTGTTATTAAAAATTCAATGGGATAATCCAATATATTGGAAACAGTATATACCCAATTATGTACTATATTTTTTAGATGCTGAAAAAAGAAATTTATTTGCAAAAACCCATTCTATCATTAGTTGTGTAATAGAATTAAAGAAGAGTAGAAATTACAAACTATGCGATATTCATACGGTTTATTTAAAATTTGAAAATGCAGTTTTTTGGAATGAAAGTTATAATTATTTCTCTAAAAAGATTTTAGAAGCCGAAAGAATGGGGATTCCTGATGCTTTAGTTCACGGATTTAAGCGCTTTGGAAGAAATAATTATCGGTTAAATAATTTTGCTAAAAAAAGAATTATTCATTATTACTGTAATCCTAAGGCGTACTCTAGAAAGCAAATTAGAGATAAAGTTAATTTAGAATTAACTGAGAGAGGTTTAAATACAATCTCCTATAATTCCGTAACACTTTTTATGCGTAATAATGAGTTTCGAAATAAATATGATATATTAAGGAAAGGAATTGAATTCGGATACAATGATTTATTTCCATACCTAACACGTAAAGAGCCTCAATTTATTGGAGAATTATTTCAGATAGATTCGACAAGATTAAACATTAAATACCTTTCAGAAGATAAAAAAATTCAGTCCTTATACCTGTGTGTTGTAATGGATGTTTTTACTAGAAAAATTATTGGTTATTCATTCTCAGATTCAGAAAATCAAGTTTTAATAATGGAATCTATTAGAATGGCGTTTAAGGAGTTTTCTATAATTCCCAAACAAATTGTTGTAGACAGCCATTCATCATATTCCTCTGAAGAATTTAAAAAATTTATTAATGTAATGGATGAATATGGAGTTGATGTAAGAAAATCGAGACCGTATAACCCAAGAGATAAGGGTCACGTAGAAAGATGGTTTAGAACATTTTCAAGTTCATATTTAAATCAACTAATGGGTAATTTAGGTTATGGTATTAAATCTAAGATTGCAGACGGTAGAGCAGCTCAAAGTTTAGAAAGGTTTTATAATAAACCTTCAAACTTACGAACTAAAAAACAGTTAATCAATGCTGTTAGTCGCCTTATTAATACCTGTAATAATGATAAAAAAGTAGTAAAGAACTCCAAAGATGCTAGTTGGTTAGCTCCAAAAAGAAATTTTTTAAAAAGAGACATAGCTAAAATATTCTTTAGTCAAAAAAGAATAAAAGTAAGAAACTCGATGGTCAGAATGAGTGTAAAAGGTTTAGTAGTAACTTATACTATACAAAACATTAAGAAAGCCAATCAGCTTAATAATGAATATGTTTATGTAAGATATGATGAAGGTAATCTTAATTCAATATACTTATTCGATATGAAAAATGGAGAATATATATGGAAATTAGAAATAGACGAGCGTATAGCTATAGTACCTAATCCTGAAGAACTAGTTAAGATTAAAAAGTTTAGCGAAAAACAGAATCAACGAATGCAAGATCAATTTGATATGGTACAAAGAGATTTGGATGAAGCTAAGGAGGAACTAAATTCTATACCAATACTTCAAGATTTCAATTCTAAAAAGACCAAAGAAGAAATCTATCGCCAAGCTGAAGATGATTATTTAATTTCAGAAATAATCAATTTAAATTATCCAAAAGATAAGGGCAAGCAATTTATGAAGAGAAAAAAAGAAAAATATAAAAGTAATAACACTTATAATAAAGTAAGAAATGAGATGAGGAAAAAAGATAGTATTAGAATTATAGAAGATTAGATCTATGAGAATTTATGCTACTTTAAATTTTTTAATGATTCAAGAACTTTGTAAAAGCACAAAAGAAGAATTAAAAATGATAGCTATAATAGGTTATCCTGGCGCAGGAAAAACTGTTGGACTTAGTTATTATCAAAAAACAAATAAAAATGTAATCTATATGATAGTAAGAAAGAGTATGAGTGCTAAAGAATTTTATATTGAGTTATTAAATGCGGTGGGTTATGAAGGTGATGTTTTAAATTTATCGTTATATGATATCATTAATGTTATCGTTTCTAAGATTAAGGCAAGCAAAAGAAAATTATTATTAATAATAGATGAAGCAGGAAAATTTAAACCAAGACAATTAGAATATATTCACGAGCTTAGAGATCAAACAAGTGACAGATTAGGAATCATACTAGCCGGACCAGAATATTTTTATGATAATTTATTTCTTTGGAAAGAAAAAAAAGTAATTGGAATCCCTGAAGTATTTAGGCGAATTGAAAAAATAGAAACATTACGATTACCAACATTCAGGGAAATTAGTGATATATGTAAAGATTTTAAAGTAACTAGTGATGAAGAAATAAAAAAATATAGAGATATAGACAGTTTTAGTGAATTAATTAATCGTTTAAAAAATAGGCCTTCAGAAGATGAAAAGGATGAAGAAGGGTCTTATTAAAAAATTATGTATTACTATCCTATATAAAGTCGCTTATTTCATTTTTGAATTCAAATGATTCAATTTTCCAATTACTATCTCTTTCAACCCATATTAAACCTTTTCTTTGTAATAGATTAATAATTTTCCAAATTTTAGTATCTAGAATATCATTATTAAATATATGTCTATATATAAGTTTTTTGTCTCTAAGTTTTACTATTCCTGTTAGTACTTTTAACTCAGGATCAGTTAATTCTCCTAGAATAATATTAATAGGTTTTTTTATTTCAGAATTAAGACTATAGTTTGGTGAATATTGTGCGCAAGTTTCACAAACTATAGGATTTTTTTGAATTGTTTTTAGAAACTCATTCCTGTTATTTACTTTTATTTTTACTTTTTGAAAACATAATGTGCAGTTTTTAAAAGTTAATATTGCATACGAATGCTTATATATTTTGTTTCGAATGTCTTTATCTAAGTTTATTTCCTTAAAAACAAAATCAGACTCTTTTTTATCATACCCCCAATATTCAAATATGGGTATTCTTGAATCTTCAGGAACACAGTCTGTTAGTACAATTTGGTATTTAATATAGTTGCTAATGATGATTTATATTTAATGACATATATGTCATTATAAAAATGCTAAATTCTTTCGACTTTTCAAACTTTATGGGAAGTCATTTTAGAAACGATATATTAATACAGAAAATTTGTACACAACTTAAACAAATGAGAGAGCGTAAGGCTCTAACTCAAGAGGATGTTTACAATGATACGGGTATTCACATTTCTAGAATAGAAACTGCTAGAGTTAATATTACAGTTAGTACATTATCATCTCTCTGTGATTACTATCAGATGAAACTCTCTGATTTTTTTAAAGAAGTTAACCTTTAGTTCAAATTAGGTGGATAATCTTCCCCTTTGATTTTTTTCTTTTTTATTATTCTTTACCTCAAGAATCAAGTTTTTTTGCTTGTAACACAGTTATATTTTATCTTACTATAGTAATATCATTTGATATTATATTTATAGATTTATTAACTCTTTACAAAATGTGTATTTTGTAAAGAGTTAATGAATTATGTTATTGAATCTACTGTTTTTGTATAATACATTAAAAATATGGTCAAAGGGCGAAATGTAAAGAGTAACAAAAAAGTAACGACAGATGATCACGAGCGGTCTAAAAATTTTCTAAGTAATACAGAGGTAAAGGATCTATTAGAAGCTTCTAAACAGAGTAGATATCCTATTAGAAATTATCTTTTATTACTAATGATGTATAGGCACGGCTTAAGAGTTTCGGAAGTAATTAATTTAAAGCTCACTGATGTTAATTTAAAGGAATCTAGGTTATGGGTAGAGAGATTAAAAAATAGTCTTTCCGTAGAGCATCCAATAGTAGGGGATGAGCTACGTGCAATAAAAAGATACTTAAGATCCAGAAAAGATAATTTGCCTTGGTTATTTATAAACGAAAGGAATTTACCCCTTACTAGGCAAGCTGTAAATTATATAGTAAAAGCAGCAGCAGATAAAACTGATATAAAAAATGTACATCCACATACATTAAGACATTCTTGTGGTTTTTATTTAGCTAACAAAGGTTATGATTTAAGACTAATACAAGATTACTTAGGACATAGAGATCCTAAGCATACAGTTAATTATACTAGGGTAGTGAGTAGTAGATTTGAAAAGCTTTGGGGTTAATGTTTTTATATAATAATATTGTTTAGAATATATCTATTACTCTTTGACAAGATTTAAGAGTAATAGATAAACCAAAGTTTAAAAACCTAAAAATAAAGGCTACTCATAATTAATTCTATACCATTTATAAGTTATTCTTACCCAATTACACATTTCCGTAATTGAACATAAAAAAATAGTTTTACATTTTGTGAAAAATTGAGAAAAAGAAGCTTTTCTTAAAATATACACAGAATAATATAAGGAACAAAACTTCCACATATCCTACCATATAGGTGTATAAGTGAGCTATAGTTCCGCATATAAACAAGTTAACAAATATTATAAAAATGAGGTACAACTTAACCAAGCATAAAATACTGAAAGTTTTAGCGGATAAGTTGACTTCAGGAATGAGTGATGATGGAAAAGCGGAAGGTGTAATCGTAGTTCCTAAAAAAGAAATAATCAATCTTATCGGAAAAAACAAAAAATTATATGCTGTAATAATTTCTGAATTGAGTGCTTGTAATGAAATTAAATATCTTGAATCTTCAGACTCGTTTATTATTGAAACTAATATTGGACTAAGTGCGTATTCAAATAAAAAATATTTGGATAAAAACTGGGGCATAATTTTGGGATGGCTAAAAAACTTTGCTCAAATATTTATACCAATTGTTTCTCTATTTATTGCGGCACTGGCATTA
Source organism: Cellulophaga geojensis KL-A (assembly GCF_000568425.1). Taxonomy (NCBI): domain Bacteria; kingdom Pseudomonadati; phylum Bacteroidota; class Flavobacteriia; order Flavobacteriales; family Flavobacteriaceae; genus Cellulophaga; species Cellulophaga geojensis. The sequence continues at coordinate 95,263 of NZ_ARZX01000002.1, read as the reverse complement.
TGGATTAAAATTGAAATGCAAAACGATATGCAAAATAACAAAATACAAGAAATAGAATCACGAATTGAGAGTATAGAAAAACTTGAATATAAAAAGCAAGAGTCTACCAAAAATGATGGAATCGATACTTTAAATCTGAGATAAAATTGAACATATCTAGGTCTGAAAATAGTACTCTAAAAAAAATAACATTTGCTAACAAAACCTAAACGTAATCCGGACTTTAGGGCAAAATCGAAAGGTCTGTGTATATTTATAAAGTCACTAAATCTTATGAATTTAGCTTTGGAAAAGAAAAAATAAAACTAAACAATAAGCTTTAGCTTCGTGCGCAGACGGAAACGAAAAGTTTCCTTGCCTACGCATTACGCTTAGACCAGCCGTTATATATAACCCTGCAAAACTAATTCAAAATTTAGAAAATGGGCAGTTTACAAGACTTGAGTGACAAACTAGGAGAATTTAAAAATCACATTGAGGATATATCAAAAATGGTAATTCCAATTATTCCAGATAAAAATGGAATGATTGACAGGCAATGTCCCAAAAGTGAATGTGAATCCCTTTTTAAAATACATAGAGAAGATTGGTTAAAGATTGTAAGAGAAGAAGAAGTATTTTGCCCTTTTTGCAAGAATAATTCCGAGGCTAAAAGTTATTTGACAGTCGAGCAAAATAATGAAGTGATTAGCGATTTGAAAAAATCAATAAGGGAATTTTGGAATTATACATATTCGCAAACTGGACAAAACATATCCATTAAACCGAGAGAGGAATTCGAGTTAAACCTAAAATGTGTAAAATGTAATTGCAGATATTCAGTTGTTGACTCTGCATATTTTTGTCCATCGTGCGGAAACAATAATATTGAAGAAAACGCTAAAAAAGCCGTTGAAAAAATTCTTTCTAATACCAATAATATAGAAAAGATTCAAGAGACCCTAGAAACAAATTTAAATAAAGACGAAGCAACAGTAATAACAAAATCTATAATTAAAAACTCCATTTCAGAAATAATAGGGACTCTCCAAAATTATAGTGAGTTGAGATATAATTCAATATCTAGTAAAACAGCACCATTTAATGCCTTTCAAAATGTTGAAAAAAGTAATAAACTATGGTTTACATTATTTGGAACTGGGTACGATGATTGGTTAACAAAGACTGAACTAGAAAATCTATATAAATACACTCAAAAAAGACACCTAATAGAACATAAGGCTGGAATAGTAGACCAGAAATACATAACTAAAACTGGAGATATAAATTATCAAGAAGGAGAAAGAATAATAATAAAGCCCAATGACGTAGTATGTTTAGGAAAAATAGTTATTAAACTTTTAAATGAAATATCAATGCTAAAAAAAGGCAGTATATAACACAACCTATAAAACCAAAAAAAGTGAATTACGGAACTGTTCCTGTTTTTAAGGATTTATACGGAAATTGATGGGACTTACTGGAATTAAATCCTAAATCCTGAACGGCTGCTTAAACTCTGTAAAATTCATAGCAAGTACAAGCGTGCTAACGAAAAGCCTTCAGGTTTAAATTCATTTATAAATAATATTTTCAACTTTAATATTTCTTTAGAATCAAATATTAATTTTATTTTTTTAAATTCATTAATATGAAATATTTAGTAGCTGAAGATGAACTAGATTTACAACAATCTATTGTTACCTATTTGCAACGTGATGGGAATATTTGTGAAGTTGCTTCAGATTTTGGTGAAGCTTCAGAAAAAGCAGCTATTTATGATTATGATGTAATTATCTTAGATATTAATCTTATTTCTGGTAGTGGTCTAGACGTGCTCCGTTTTTTAAAAAAAGAGAAAAAGAGGGCAGGGGTTATTATTATTTCGGCAAATAACTCTTTAACAGATAAGTTAGAAGGACTTGATTTAGGTGCAGATGATTACATTACAAAGCCATTTCACTTAGCAGAATTAAATTCTCGTATAAAAGCAGTTCTTCGTCGTGGCAAATATGGTGGGGACGAAATTATGGAGTTTAACGAGATAAAAATAGATACAAAATCTAGAACGGCTTACATAGACGGTAAAGCAATCGCGTTAACTCGTAAAGAATATGATTTACTTGTGTTTTTTATATCTAACAAGGGTCGTGTACTTTCAAAAGAAATTATAGCAGAACATCTTTGGGGAGATAATAGTGATTTGTTAGATAATTTTGATTTTATTTACGTACATATTAATAATCTGCGTAAAAAGTTAACTGCTGAAGGCGCTAAATATATAAAAACTGCCTATGGTAGTGGATATAAATTTATTGAAGATTAATAAATTATTTAAACGTGTCAAAAAAAACAAGACTTATACAAAAAACCTCTAAGACTTTTTTGTTTGGAGGTGTACTTTTAGTATTATTAAGCTCTTTAGCGTTGTATTTTTACACCAGCTATCTTTTAAAAAGTGAGGTAGAAGAAGTTTTGTATTCAACAGAGTCTAGAGTTGCAGATGCCATTAAAAATGATAGTGTTGTTTTTTCTTTATCACCGGTTATAGAAGTTAAAAAAACGGATAATGTACAAAGTGAAGTATTAAAGGATACAATTATTTATGACCCTTCTCAAGACGAAATGGAATTGTTTAGAGAACTTTCAACTTATAAAAATATTAATGGCATAGACTACCAAATAACAGTAAGAAATATGGTTGTTGAATCTGAAGATTTAGCTTTGGCAATTGTTATTTCTAACATTACGATATTTGTAATTGCGTTTATATTTCTTTTTTACTTTAATACTACTAGAAACCTTAAATTATGGGATCCGTTTTTTAAGAACTTAGAACAAATGAAACGTTTTTCATTAACATCTAAAGATACCTTAAATTTAGTAGATAGTGATGTTTTAGAATTTTCTGAATTAAAAACCGAAATTGAAACTTTAGCGGATAAAGTAAGGAAAGATTACGAAAGTTTAAAACAGTTTACCGAGGATGTATCACATGAGATGCAAACGCCATTAGCTATTATCCAGGCCAAGATAGATAATATTATAAATGAACACGAAATAAGTGATAAACAGTTTGAGCAAGTAACATCCATTCAAAAAGATATTCAACGTTTAAAACAGCTTAATAAAAGAATAACAACTTTAACTAAGATTGATAATAATCAATTTATAAATATTGAAAATGTCAACGTATCTGATTTAATTAATGAAAAGATTGAAAGTTTTAAAGAGCTCCAATTTGCAAACCTAGTTTATAATCCAGAAAACAAACTCTCTGTTTCTATGGATGTATATCTAGCAGATATATTAATTAATAACTTAATTTCTAACGCTATTAAGCACAGTAAAAAGAATGAAGAGATTACAATTATAACCAAAAGTAAATTGTTGATTATTTCTAACTTTGGAGAGAAAGTTTTAGCAAATCCAGAGAATTTATTTTTACGATTTTATAGAGAATCTAGTACAAATCAGTCAACAGGATTGGGATTAGCTATTGTAAAAAAAATATGTGATTTATATGAATTTAAAATCTCATATAAATTTGAGGTTGATCAACATATATTCTCAATAGACTTTTTAAGAAATTAAGAGTTAGTCTTTTTTGCAATACCACTGCATTAAATAATTTATATATTTGTCAAAGTTATATGAAAATATTCTTTTCCATATCAATGTCTGTTTTATTCCTTTTTCAAGGAATAAGCATAGATATGGACTTCTGTGGACCGATTAAAGATATTTCAAAAGTCATTACCCATTATCAAGACCATAAAGTTTATGGAGACTCTTTCTTTGAATATGTAGTTGAAGATTACATTGATAATAATGCTCAAAATAAAGAGCATCATCATAGCCCAGATAAAGAAAATACACCTATTCATTCCCATAATCAATGTTGTCACCCATTGGTATTAATTATTGCCAACAATACTTTGGCTTTAACCAATCAACTAAATTTTGAAGAGAAAAAACAGTATAATTTACATAAAGTAAACTTCACTTCCAGATATTTGGAATCGCTTTTCCAGCCACCAAGGGCATAATTCAGTTTTTTTAAAGGATAACTATATCCAATTTTGAACCTATATGGTTCTTTTCATTTCGTGTAATTCTATTTTCTATATCAGAATTATACCGAAAAGTTTAACTGAATTAAAACATTTTCTATGATTAATAAAATCATTGATTTTTCAATCAATAACAAATTCATTATTGGTTTGCTAACGCTTACCATTGTTGGAGCAGGTATTTGGAGTATGACCCAAGTGCCCATCGATGCTGTTCCAGATATTACCAACAACCAAGTACAGGTTATTACACAAGCACCCAATTTAGGTACAGAGGACATTGAACAATTTGTAACCTATCCAGTAGAAGTTGCAATGAGCAACCTACCTGATGTAAAGGAAATCCGTTCCATTTCTCGTTTTGGTTTATCTGTGGTTACTATTGTTTTTGACGATGATATGGGAACCTATCTACCACGTCAATTAGTAGCTGAAAAGCTAAACGAAGTTAAAGAACAAATTCCAAGTGGTTTTGGCGAACCTGCTATGGGACCTATCTCTTCTGGATTAGGAGAAATCTATCAATACACACTTAAAGTAAAACCAGAGTATAAAGACAAATATTCAGTTACTGATTTGCGCACAATGCAGGATTGGATTGTACAACGTCAAATGGCAATGGTTCCTGGTGTGGTAGAAGTAAACGCTATTGGTGGTAAAATTAAACAGTACGAAGTAGCAGTTGATCCAAACGAATTAAACGCTATTGGTCTAACAATTACAGATGTGTTTAATGCTCTTGAAGCCAATAATCAAAATACAGGAGGTGCATATATTGAGAAGAACCATCAAGCTAACTTTATTCGAGGAGAAGGTTTGGTACGAAATTTAGATGATATTAAAAAAATCACTGTCAAGAATATTAATAACATTCCTGTTACTATTGACGATATTGCCAAAGTACAATTTGGTTCAGCTATTCGTTATGGTGCATTAACACAAGATGGAGAAGGCGAAGTAGTAGGTGGTTTGGTTATGATGCTAAAAGGAGCAAATTCCAATGATGTTATTGCAAACGTAAAAGAGCGAATGTCTCAAATTGAAAAGTCATTACCCGAAGGCGTAATTATTGAGCCATTATTAGACCGAAGTAAATTAATTAGCGAAACAACTTCTACGGTTACAACTAATCTTATTGAAGGCGCATTAATTGTCATTTTTGTGTTGGTTTTTTTGTTAGGTAATTGGCGAGGTGGTTTAATAGTGGCTTCTACTATTCCATTATCCTTATTATTCGCTTTTATTTTAATGAACGTTTTTGATGTTTGGGTAAATTTAATGAGTTTAGGAGCAATAGATTTTGGAATCATTGTAGATGGAGCTGTAATTATTGTCGAAAGCACTGTTTTTCTTATAGCATCACAGGTTTTGAAAAAGAAACAACTTACATCTAAAGAAAGAGATAAAGTTGCTACTAATGCTTCAAAAAAGATGATGAATGCTGCTTTCTTCGGTCAATTAATTATCCTTATCGTTTTTCTTCCCATTTTAGCCTTGCAAGGTATAGAAGGAAAAATGTTTAAACCAATGGCTTTGACTTTTATTTTTGCTATGATTGGAGCAATGGTACTGTGTTTAACCTATGTACCAATGATGTCAGCTTTAATATTAAGAGCACCAAAAAATGATAAAAAATCCTATGGAGATAGATTTGTAAATTGGGTTGAAGACAAATATCAACCTTTATTGGTTAGAGCCTTACGAAAAGGTAAATGGGTAATTGGCGTTGCAGTTGTATTGTTCGGAATTACAGTTTTTATGTTTTCTCGAATAGGTGGTGAGTTTATCCCGCAATTGGATGAAGGGGATATTGCATTTCACGCTATTTTAAAACCAGGTAGTTCCCTTACAGAAACCATTGAAACTACGACTAAAATAGAACAAATAGTAAAAGCAAAATTTCCAGAAGTCGATAAAATTGTTAGTCGTATTGGGGTTGCTGAAATTCCAACAGACCCAATGCCAATGGATATTGCTGATGTTTTTGTGATTCTGAAACCCAAAAGCGAATGGACAACAGTAGAGTCAAAGGATGAATTAATTGAAGCAATGAAAGAAGCAGTTGGAATGGTTCCTGGTGTTAATTATGAGTTTACCCAACCTATCGAGATGCGCTTCAATGAATTGCTTGAAGGAGTTCGTGAAGATATTGCCATAAAGCTCTATGGTGAAGATATTGACATTCTATCTCAAAAAGCAGAAGAAATATCTAAAATTATTGCAGGTACTGAAGGTATTGGAGATATGAAAGCGGAAGCCACAACAGGTCTACCACAAATGACTATTAATTACAATAGAAATAAATTGGCACAATACGGACTTCAAATAAATACGCTTAATCAAACCATACAATCTGCATTTGCAGGTGGTATAGCAGGTGTTATTTTTGAAGGTGAAAAACGTTTCGATTTGGTAGTACGTTTAAGTGCTCAAAACCGAAAAGATATTTCCGATGTTCAAAACTTGTATATCAACCTACCTTCTGGCTCTCAAATTCCATTACGTGAAATTGCGGATGTTAGCTACAAAGCTGGTCCAATGCAAATCAGTAGAGACAATACAAACAGAAGAACTTATGTAGGTGTCAATGTTAGAGGGCGTGACGTAAAATCGTTAGTTACAGAAATTAAATCAAAATTAGATGCACAATTAAAACTTCCATCAGGTTATTTTATTCGCTATGGTGGTGCTTTTGAAAATTTAGAACGTGCCAGTAACCGTTTACAAACTGTTGTTCCTATTGCCTTGTTACTCATTTTTGTACTGATTTATTTTGCATTAAAATCCTTATCACAAACCTTGATGATTTACATCGCAATCCCAATGGCAACCATTGGTGGTGTTGTAGCGTTGTGGTTACGAGATATGCCATTTAGTATCTCGGCAGGTGTTGGTTTTATTGTTTTGTTTGGTGTTGCAGTATTAAACGGATTAGTAATGATTAGTGGTCTGAATGAGTTAAAAGAAGAGGGTATTACCAATCTAAAAGATAGAATTATAGAAGGTACTAAACGAAGAATCAGACCTATTATGCTAACTGCCTTTACAGATGTATTAGGCTTTTTACCAATGGCTATTTCATCATCAGCAGGTGCAGAAGTACAACGACCTTTAGCAACCGTTGTAATTGGTGGTTTGTTAACCTCTACATTATTAACATTATTCGTTTTACCTATATTGTATCATTGGGTAGAAAACAAATCATTTAAGTTTAGAGCAAATAAAAAAGTAATTACAGTTACTGCTGTCATAGCTTTTATGTTTTTGTTGCCAATAACAGGAGATGCGCAACAAATAAATGATTCTTTACCAATTATTTCGATGCAAGAAGCTGTAAAATTGGCTAAAGAAAACTATCCAAGTTTAAAACAACAACAACTCGAAATTGATAAGCAACAACAATTAAAAGGAACTGCTTATGATTTTGGAACGACTCAAATTTTTACGGGAGGTGAAGAAATCAATAACGGAAATGGTATTTACACCACTATTGGAGTTGGTCAATCAAATATTGATGTATTTGGTATAGCACCAAAGAGAAAATTACTGGAGCAACGTATTCAGTTAGCTAAAAAAGCGTTTCAGCTTTCAGAATTAGATTTAGAATTGGAAGTAAAGAAAGCTTGGGCAAATGCTTTACAGAGTAAAAGGAATTATAATTTATACAAAGAGTTAGATTCCATCTATACCAACTTTGAAAAAGCAGTTGCTTTAAATTATGAAGTAGAAGCCATTTCTAAACTTGAATATGCAGCAGCCAAAAATCAAGCCTTACAGATTCAGAATAAATTTTTGCAATCAAAAAGCAAATATGTTATTGCTTTACAACAATTAAACTTGTGGTTGATTTCAGATGATTTTTATACGGTTTCAGATGAAATTGATATAGCGAGCGAAATAAATGTAGAATCCTTTACTTTAGAAACACACCCTTTATATAGTTTTTCTCAACTTCAACTCGCAGAGGCAGAAGCAAACTTTAAAGCTGCCAAAGCTGAAAATTTACCAAAGTTAAACCTTCAGGGTGGTTTACAAAAAGTAAATGGAAATTCAGGGTTTTATACCTATCAAGCTGGTATTTCCATACCGTTTTTGTCTGGTACAACAAAAGCACAAGTTAGAACTGCAAAAATTGATAGGCAAATTGCCGAATCAAATATGCAGTTCAAGCAAAAGGAAGTGCAATCTAAATTTAATCAAGCCAAAGAAAATCACCAAAAATGGAAAACATCTTGGCTGTTCTATAAGGATGAAGTATTACCACTTATTAAAGAACAAAAAACTGGTGCTTTGTTTGCTTATAAAGAAGGAGAGATTGATTACACAGCGTTTACACAACTTATAAAAGAAGCTATTCAATCTGAATTACAATCTCAAGAAGCATTAATAAATTATTTAGAAAGCACATTTCAACTACAATATTTTAATCAATAAGACAATGAAAAACACACAATATATAATTTTAGCACTACTAACAGTTTCATTTTTAGTTGTTGCTTGCGGAAATAAAGAAAGCCATAAGGAAGGTGATGGTCATTCCCATAACGAGGAACAAAAGATTGAAGAAAACGATGACCATAGCGAAGGCGAAGAAGTGATGCTTTCACAACAACAGTTTGAAGCTTTAAAAATGAAGATAGACACCATTGCATTGCGTAATATGAGTGGTTATGTAGAAGCAAATGGCACATTGGAAGTACCACCACAAAGTGAAGCAGCAATAACTTCTGTAGTTGGTGCAAATGTGTTATCCATAAAAGTGATTGAAGGAGACAAAGTGAATAAAGGTCAAATTGTGGCATATCTTTCACATCCAAATATTATTCAAATGCAAACCGATTATTTGAATGCTTTTAGCAATAGTAATTTTTTAAAGAAGAACTTTGAGCGTCAACAAAAATTATATGATGCAGGAGTTGGCTCTGGTGCAAATTTTCAAAAGGCCGAAGCCGAATATGATGCCTCTAAAGCTATGGTAAATGGATTGGAAGCGCAGTTGAAACTATTAAACATAAATACGTCATCAGTACGAAATGGAACAATTGCTCAAAGTATATCATTACGCAGTCCTATTGAAGGCTATGTGCAAAAGGTAGAAGTAAAAACAGGACAGTATGTTGAACCACAAACTGAACTCTTTGAAATTGTAAATACAGATCACGTTCACGCTGATTTAATGGTCTTTGAAAAAGATGTGTATAAAGTTAAGAAAGGTCAAAAAGTAAGCTTTAATATACAAACAATGCAAGATGAAGAATTAACAGCAGAAATCTATTCCGTAAGCAAAACATTTGAAGATGACCCTAAAGCAGTACACGTACACGCTGAAATTGAAAACAAGAAAGGTAACTTAATTCCTGGAATGTATATCCAAGGTAAAATTCAAGTAGAGAACACCAAAACAAAAGCACTTCCTGAAAGTGCGATAGTAAAAGAAGGTGATAGATTTTTCGTGTTTTCGGCAGAAAAAGAAAATGACGATTGGAGTTTTAAATCTATTGAAGTGCTTTTAGGAGCAAAAGATGGCAATTGGGTAGCTGTTCAATTTACTGAAGAACAAGATAAAATCACAAAATTCGCTTATAACAATGCGTATTATTTAATAGCCGAAATGAAAAAAGGCGAAGCAGAACACGAACATTAGATTATGCAAACCATAGAACAATTATTAGAGTTAAAAAATATTCGCGTTACGGCAATGCGTTTATTGATTTATAAGTTTCTTGCAGAGAAACAAGTAGCAGTAACATTAAGTGATATAGAAAATGCTTTTGAAAAAGCAGATAGAACTACATTGTACAGAACTATTAAAACATTCGAGGAAAAAGACATTGTACATCAAATAGATGATGGTACAGGTATTACCAAATATGCTTTATGTGAACAAGGTTGTAGTTGTGATATAAATAAAGATTTACACTTACATTTCCATTGTAACAATTGTAATGAAACCATTTGCTTAACAGACCATAAAATACCAAAAATTAAAGTGCCTGATGGCTTTGTTTCAGAAAATGTAAACTTGGTTGTAAAAGGTATATGTGATAAGTGTAGTGGATAACAAATGCACTTCCATTGCACTAACGATTGTACTACTTTTATTCAAAATTAATGGATATGAAGTTTAATACTAAAATACCTAAACCTCTTAAACAGGCTTATATAGAAGAATTAAAACAATACAGTTTCTGTTTAGAAAATAAGCAGTATAGTAATGCTTGGTATCATTTAGAACGCAGTCATATCATAGGGCAATCTTACCCAATAGAACATACCTATTCACATTGGTTAATGCTAAAGTTTGGATTTATGCAAAAAGATACTAAAGAAGTATTCGGCCAAATTATTAGGTTACTTGTTGGTGGTTGGAAATCATTTATTGACCACGTGCCACTTGGTAACACAGGCAGTGCAAACGTACCACCATTAAAATCTATGCCTATACCTAATGATATTAAAAATTTATTCAATTCAAAATGAAAAAAAAGAAAGTCAATTTAAGAGATTTAAAACCAAATTCAGAAGAGCAACATTCTCACGATGATGGTCATAATCACGGTAATGGAAGTGCATTTAAAACTTATGTGCCAGCAATTATAAGTTTTACGATGCTTATGATGGGTATAGGTTTAGATTATTTTGATGTTTCTTTTTTTAAGAATTGGACTCGTATTGTTTGGTACAGTATAGCATATTTGCCTGTAGGTTTTCCAGTAGTAAAAGAGGGTTGGAATAGTATTAAAAAGGGTGATATTTTTACAGAGTTCTTTTTAATGTCTATAGCTACTATTGGTGCGTTTATAATTGGTGAATATCCAGAGGGTGTAGCAGTAATGTTGTTTTATGCAGTAGGAGAATTATTTCAAAATGCAGCAGTAAATAGAGCAAAAGGAAATATTAAAGCATTATTGGATGTTAGACCAAATGAAGCTCTGGTATATCGCAACAATAATTATGTGTCTGTAAGTCCAGAAACGGTTGAAATTGGTGAAAAAGTGCAAGTACGTGTTGGAGAAAAAATCCCTTTAGATGGTATTCTACTTTCCGACAAAGGTTCATTCAACACAGCAGCATTAACAGGCGAAAGCAAACCTAATACGATTGTAAAAGACGAAAAAGTATTTGCAGGGAGCATTAATTTGGATGGAGTAATTGAAATAGAAACCACCAAAGAATTTAAAAATAGTTCCATAGCAAGAATTTTGGATATGGTACAGAATGCCACAGCTCGAAAGTCTAAAACAGAATTATTCATTAGACAATTTGCAAGAATTTACACGCCAATCGTTGTGTTATTAGCCATAGGTGTTACGTTTCTTCCATACTTTTTTGTGGATGATTATGTATTTAGAGATTGGTTGTATCGTGCCTTGATTTTTCTCGTGATTTCGTGTCCTTGTGCATTGGTAATTTCAATTCCGTTAGGCTACTTTGGCGGATTGGGAGCAGCTTCAAAAAACGGAATTTTATTTAAAGGCGCTTCGTTTCTCGATGCAATGACCAAAATAAATACGTTGGTTATGGATAAAACAGGAACTGTAACCAAAGGTGTTTTCAAGATTAAAGAAATTAAAGCAATTGGTTGGGAAGAAACCGAATTTATGAAATATTTGATGGCGATGGAAGAACAATCTACGCATCCAATCTCCAAAGCAATTTTAGAATATAAAGCAGACGGAGCAGATTTTGAGGCTACAGAAGTTTCAGAAATCGCTGGAAAAGGTTTGAAAGGTATTGTAAATGACAAAACCGTTTTAGTTGGAAATAAAGCCTTAATGACTTCTAATAATATTGATATACCATCTGAAACGGAATCTATTGTAGAATCTATCGTTTTAGTCGCTATCGATGGAAAATTTGCAGGTTATGTGGTTATTGCGGATGAATTGAAAGACGATGCAAAAGACACAATTATTAATTTACAAAAAATAGGCATAAAAAATATTATGATGCTTTCGGGAGACAAAGATTCCATAACTCAAAAAGTTGCTTCCGAATTAAACATTGAAAAAGCCAAAGGCGGATTATTGCCAGAAGATAAGCTAAATGAGGTTGAGCTTTTAAAGAAGAATCTCGAAAACAAAATTGCTTTCATTGGCGATGGAATTAACGATGCGCCAGTTTTGGCGGCAAGTGATGTCGGAATTGCAATGGGTGGTTTAGGTAGCGATGTCGCAATAGAAACAGCAGATGTCATCATCCAAACAGACCAACCTTCAAAAGTCGTGAGAGCAATTAAAATTAGTCGTTCTACACGAAAAATTGTATGGCAAAACATCATTTTAGCATTTGGTGTTAAGGTCATTGTTCTAATTTTAGGAGCAGGTGGTTTAGCAACAATGTGGGAAGCAGTTTTTGCCGATGTAGGAGTAGCATTATTAGCAATTTTAAATGCGGTTAGATTACAAAAAATGAATTGGAATTAACCTCTAAACTTCTGTTAAACAAAATCAATAGTTGTTAAAATTTTGTAACTTCGCAATTAATATGAAACAAGTATTCCATAGAATAATGTCTTTAGCAATGGCTTTTGTAGTGTTATGCTCTACAATGTCATTTACGCTCGGTATGCATTATTGTGGAGATACTTTGGTAGAAACTGCTATGTTCCATAAAGCTGAAGGATGCGGAATGGAAATGGATAATCCTTCAACTGAAGGTTGTTCTATTACAAAAAAGAATTGTTGTAATGATGAACAATTGGTAGTTGATGGTCAAGACGAACTACAATTACAAGTTGACAAAGTTTCTTTTGAACAACAAGTATTCATCGCTTCATTTGTTTATACCTATATTAACCTTTTTGAAGGTTTAGAAAACAATGTATCTTCTTTTGAAGAATACGAACCACCACTCGTCATAAAGGAAATCTTCAAGATTGACGAGACTTATTTAATTTGATTTTTAAACAATAGACTGTTTTATCCTATGACTTTATAATGTCATAAGGATAATTTGCTGTATTCGGTGTTTTCTTAACGCCAATGTCTAACTGTTTAATAATCAAATCATATGCTTAATAAAGCAATCAAATTTCTTATAGAGAATAAACTCGTTGCAGTTCTGCTACTTGCTCTTTTTGTTGGATGGGGAACTGTAAACGCACCTTTCAATTGGGATACTGGATTTTTACCAAGTAATCCTGTGGCTGTTGATGCCATCCCAGATATCGGAGAAAATCAACAAATTGTATTTACAAAGTGGGATGGTCGTTCGCCACAAGATATTGAAGACCAAATTACCTATCCATTAACCACATCCTTATTAGGTATTCCAGGAGTAAAAACCATTCGTAGTTCGTCTATGTTTGGGTTTTCAAGTATCTATATCATTTTCGAAGAAGATGTAGAATTCTATTGGAGTCGTAGTCGTATTCTAGAAAAACTAAACTCATTACCAAGTGGATTATTACCTGAAGGTGTTAATCCTGCTTTGGGTCCAGATGCAACAGGATTAGGACAAATATTCTGGTACACACTTGAAGGTCGTGATGAAAAAGGAAACGTGACTGGTGGTTGGGATTTACACGAATTGCGTAGCATTCAAGATTACTACGTAAAATATGCTTTATCTAGTGCAAGCGGTGTTTCTGAAGTTGCTTCTATTGGTGGTTATGTTCAAGAATATCAAGTAGATGTTAATCCAGAATTGATGCGTCAATATAGCATTAGCTTAAACCAGATTGTAAAAGCGGTTAAAAGTAGCAATCAAGATATTGGTGCGCAGACTTTAGAAATCAATCAAGCTGAATATTTAGTGCGTGGTTTGGGTTATGTGAAATCTGTTGAAGATATTGAAAATGCTGTAGTGACATCAGAAGATTTTACCTCAATTAAAATTAAAGACATAGGTAAAGTATCATTAGGTCCAGCAACACGAAGAGGTTTATTGGATAAGGAAGGTGCGGAAGTTGTTGGTGGTGTTGTAGTGGCAAGATATGGTGCTAATCCAATGGAGGTTATTAACAATGTAAAGGCGCAAATTGAGGAACTGAAAGGTGGATTACCTTCAAAAGTATTGGCAGATGGACGAACATCTCAATTAACAGTCGTTCCCTTCTATGACCGTACCGAGCTTATTGAAGAAACATTAGACACGCTTAATGAAGCATTGACACTAGAAATATTAATTACCATTTTGGTTATTATTGTGATGGTTTTCAATTTAAGAGCTTCTATTTTAATTTCTGGATTGTTGCCTGTTGCAGTCTTAATGGTTTTTGTTACGATGAAACTGTTTAACGTAGACGCCAATATTGTAGCACTTTCTGGTATTGCTATTGCTATTGGAACTATGGTAGATGTAGGCGTCATTCTCGCAGAAAATATGATTCGCCATCTCGATGATGACAAATTACGATTACGAGAAGACGGTACAGAGTTAACTACAAATGAAGTGGTTTATAATGCCACAGCCGAAGTTTCTGGAGCGATTTTAACTGCGGTATTAACCACAATTATCAGTTTTGTTCCTGTGTTTACAATGATTGGTGCAGAAGGAAAATTGTTTAGACCACTTGCATTTACCAAAACGATGGCGTTATCAGCATCTTTGGTTATTGCCTTATTTCTAATCCCGCCATTAGCAGCTTATTTATTCAGAAAAACATCACTTAAAAATTCTTTTAAGCATATTTTAAATGGTGCTTTAATAATTGCCGGAATCGCAATTATTGGTGTTGGATATTGGTTAGGGATAATTTTAATTGCTTTTGGTGTCACAGGTTTATTAGGAGTTTCGAGAAAACTCAACAAAAAGAATAGCAATCTTGTTAATATTATCATCTCATGTGCTGCTATTGTATTCTTACTTGCTGAATATTGGAGACCGCTAGGTTTTGACAGAAGTATCTTCATCAACTTAATTTTTGTCGCTATCATTTGCTTCGGAATTTTAGGAATATTTTCAATTTTCAGAAGGTATTATGGACAGATTTTAAACTGGGCTTTAGCCAACAAACTTTTGTTTTTAATGATACCAACTACCGTACTTATTTCTGGTATTTGGATAATGAACAATACTGGAAAAGAATTTATGCCATCTTTAAATGAAGGTTCATTTTTATTAATGCCAACCTCATTACCACATTCTGGTGTTGAAGAAAACAAAAGAGTGCTTCAACAATTAGATATGGCAGTAGCTACTATTCCAGAAATTGAAACCGTAGTTGGAAAAGCTGGTCGAACAGAATCAGCTTTAGACCCAGCACCTTTGTCGATGTATGAAAATATGATTCAGTACAAATCTGAATATATGCGAAATTCCGAAGGAAAAAGGCAACGTTATAAAGTTAATGAGGATGGTGCTTTTGAATTGAAAAATGGAACATTTATAGCTAACCCTAATAATTCCGAAAATGTTGTTTTTACAAAAGTTTTACATTCTCAACTTATCGAAGATAATGATGGAGAATACTACAGGAATTGGCGACCAGAAATACAATCACCAGAAGATATTTGGAATGAAATCGTTAAAGTTACCAAATTACCTGGCGTTACGTCTGCACCAAAATTA
Organism: Cellulophaga geojensis KL-A; assembly: GCF_000568425.1. NCBI lineage: Bacteria > Pseudomonadati > Bacteroidota > Flavobacteriia > Flavobacteriales > Flavobacteriaceae > Cellulophaga > Cellulophaga geojensis. Next base: position 79,697 of record NZ_ARZX01000002.1, on the reverse strand, counting down.
CAGCCCATAGAAACCAGATTAGTTATGCTTCAAACAGGTATGCGAGCACCAATGGGAATAAAAGTAAAAGGACAAGATTTAAAACAAATCGAAGCGTTTGGTTTGCAATTAGAAAGTCTTTTAAAACAGGCAGAAGGTGTTAAGGTTGAAGCTGTTTTTGCAGATAGAATTGTTGGTAAACCGTATTTGCTCATTGATATTGATAGGGAAAAGATAGCACGTTATGGTGTGTCAATTGAAGATGTGCAAAACGTGCTAAAGTTTGCAATAGGTGGTATGGCTTTAACTCAAACGGTTGAAGGTAGAGAGCGTTATGCTGTTAGAGTACGTTATCCAAGAGAGTTGCGTGGTAATCCAAACGATATAAAAGGTATTTATATTCCTGTTGAAAAAGGAAGCCCTGTTCCATTAAGTGAGTTGGCGACTATTCAGTATGAACAAGGACCACAGGTAATTAAAAGTGAGGACACCTTTTTAGTTGGATACGTGTTGTTTGATAAATTAGATGGGTTTGCAGAAGTGGATGTTGTTGAAAATGCACAGGCATTGTTTCAGCAGAAAATAGATGCAGGAGAATTAACGGTTCCTAAAGGCATCAGTTATAAATTCACAGGAACTTACGAAAATCAGTTACGAGCAGAAAAAACATTGTCCGTTGTCGTTCCATTAGCACTTGCTATTATTTTCTTGATTCTGTATTTCCAGTTTAAATCTGTTACTACGTCACTAATGGTATTTACAGGAATAACGGTTGCATTTGCAGGTGGTTTTATAATGATATGGCTGTATGGTCAAGATTGGTTTTTTAATTTTAGTTTGTTTGGAGAAAATATGCGAGACCTTTTCAATATGAAAACCATCAATTTAAGTGTAGCGGTTTGGGTAGGTTTTATAGCATTATTTGGGATTGCAACAGATGATGGTGTCGTTATGGCAACATACCTCACGCAAACTTTTGAGCGAGAAAAACCTTCGGATAAAAAGAGCATTAGAACTTCCGCTTTACAAGCAGCCGAAAAACGTATTCGTCCGTGTTTAATGACTACGGTAACTACCATTTTGGCGCTGTTGCCAGTATTGACATCCACAGGAAAAGGAAGTGATATTATGATACCTATGGCAATTCCAATATTTGGAGGGATGGTTATAGACATTACCTCTTACTTTATTGTACCAGTATTATATAGCTGGAGAGAAGAGTTTAAATTGAAAAGAGCAAACAAATGAAAAGAATAATTTATACACTCATAGGTTTATTAACTTTTAGTGTCTCAAATGCACAAGAATTAGAAGTACTTATTAATGAAGCATTAAATAATAATCCTGTAATTCAAAAATTTGAATTACAGTATCGCATTGCTTCCGAAAAAGTGAATGAAGTCAATACCATTCCTAATACCGAATTTAGCGTGGGTTACTTCGTAAGCGAACCAGAAACCAGAACAGGAGCGCAACGTTTTAAAGTATCGGCAAAACAAATGTTACCGTGGTTTGGTACAATTGCTTCACGAGAAAATTATGTGAGTGCTTTGGCAGATGCTAAATACGAAGACATTGTTGTAGCTAAAAGAAAATTGATGGCTTCTGTAGCACAATCCTATTATTATCTTTACGCTAATAAAGCAAAACAAGAGGTTTTAAGCGAGAATATTAAACTATTGGAAACCTACGAAACGCTAGCATTAACCTCGGTTGAAGTTGGCAAAGCTTCAGCTGTAGATGTGTTACGATTGCAAATGCGTCAAAATGAAATGCAACAACTAAAAGATGTTTTAAGTCAACAGTTTTTAGCAGAACAAACTAATTTCAATAAGCTTTTGAACAGGAAAAATGATACTGCTGTTAGTGTGGTAGATGGTTTAATGATGCCTTCAGAAGACTTTGAAATCACTACTAAAAATTTAGCCTTACACCCTGAATTGTTAAAGTATGATAAACTATATCAATCCATAGAACAATCCGAATTACTAAACCAAAAAGAAAGCAGTCCTATGATTGGTTTTGGCTTGGATTATATCAATATTTCCGAAAGACCAGATATGAATTTCTCTGATAACGGTAAAGATATTGTAATGCCAATGGTTTCGGTGTCCATCCCAATATTCAATAAGAAATACAAATCTCAAACCAAGCAAAATAAGTTGCAACAACAGGAAATTACGGCTCAAAAACAAGAACGATTAAACACTTTGGAAACGCTTTTAAGTAAAGCAATTAATGAGCGTATTTCGACAAGAATAAGTTATGAGACTCAAACCAAGAACTTAAAACAAGCCAAAGATGCTGAAAACATTTTAATCAAAAGCTACGAAACAGGAACGATAGATTTTAATGATGTTTTGGATATTCAAGAACTACAATTAAAGTTTCAAATGAACCAAATAGAATCTGTGAAGACCTACTATGTTCAGAGTACTATAATTAATTATTTAATACAATAGTAATGAAACATACATATCACATACACGGAATGACGTGCAACGGTTGTCGTACTCACGTAGAAGAAACACTTTCTAAAGTGGAAGGTGTTTCAAAAGCAACAGTCAATTTAGAAAAGGCAGAAGCTACAATCGAAATGGAATTGCATATTCCTATAGAAACATTTCAAGAAGCCTTAAAAAATGATGGTGGATACAGTATTCATAAACAAGGTGAACATCATCACCATTTAGAAGATAAAACAGAAAAAACATCAAAAGGCAAAGGCACAGGTACATTTTATTGCCCAATGCATTGCGAAGGTGATAAAACCTACGATAAATCAGGCGATTGTCCTGTTTGCGGAATGGATTTGGTTGAAGAACAAAATCTATCGACAGCTTCAACAGAACAATGGACGTGTCCAATGCATCCAGAAATTGTAAAAGATGAAGCAGGTTCGTGTCCTATTTGCGGTATGGATTTAGTACCAATGCAACCAGATGTTTCAGCAGAAGAAAAGACCTATAAAAAATTATTGAAGAAGTTTTGGATAGCAACTGCATTCACATTACCAATATTCTTAATGGCTATGAGCGAAATGCTCAATAACAATCCATTGTACGATATAATGGAACAGAAATATTGGAATTGGATTCAGTTTGCATTATCTATTCCAGTTGTATTTTATGCGACTTGGATGTTCTTTGAGCGTGCTTATAGAAGTATAAAAACGTGGAATCTCAATATGTTCACACTTATTGGAATCGGTGCAGGTGTGGCTTGGTTATTTAGTGTGTTTGGGATGTTATTTCCAGATGTGTTTCCAGCACAGTTTAAAACTGAATCAGGTGCAGTACACGTCTATTTTGAAGCAGCAACGGTTATTCTAACCTTGGTGCTTTTAGGACAGTTGTTAGAAGCGCGAGCACACAGTAAAACCAATTCCGCAGTAAAAGAGTTACTAAAGTTAACACCTAATAAAGCCATAAAAATAATTGATGATGAAGAAATTGAAGTCAGTATAGATAAGATAGAATTAAATGATATTCTAAAAGTAAAACCAGGTGATAAAATTCCTGTAGATGGTGTAATAACAGAAGGAGAAACAACCATTGATGAATCTATGATAACAGGAGAACCTATTCCTGTAAATAAATCACAAGACGATAAAGTAAGTAGCGGAACCATTAATGGGAATCAATCATTCTTGATGAAAGCGGAAAAAGTAGGAAGTGATACCTTACTCTCACAAATCATACATATGGTTAATGATGCCAGTAGAAGTCGCGCACCTATTCAGAATTTAGCAGATAAGGTATCAGGTTATTTTGTGCCAGTTGTAGTTCTTATTTCTATTATCACATTTATGGTTTGGGCAATTTGGGGACCAGAACCTGTTTATGTATATGCGTTTGTGAATGCAATTGCAGTTTTAATCATTGCGTGTCCTTGTGCTTTAGGTTTAGCAACACCTATGTCTGTAATGGTTGGTGTGGGTAAAGGTGCTCAAAATGGTGTATTAATTAAAAATGCCGAAGCTCTCGAAAAAATGGATAAGGTAAATACACTTATAGTTGATAAAACAGGAACTATTACAGAAGGAAAACCAACGGTAGAAACAGTAGGTGCTTTTAGTGATACTTTAAACAAAAATGAACTACTTCAATACATTGTTTCATTAAATGCCAATAGTGAACATCCTTTGGCAGAAGCGACAGTTAAATATGGAAAGGAACATAACGCTGAAAGAATAAAATCTAAAAACTTTAGTGCTGTCACAGGAAAAGGTGTTGAAGCTATAATAAATGATAAAAAAGTGGCTTTAGGGAATCCTAAAATGATGGAATATGCCAAAGCAGATATTACTTCTACAATGAAAGACGAAGCTAAATCTTACCAAAAACAGGGTAAAACAGTTTCTTATTTATCATTAGATGAAACCGTTGTTGGGTATGTAGTTATAGGCGATATAATAAAAGAAACAAGTGCCAAAGCGATTAAAGTACTTCAAGATAAAGGTATTGATGTAATAATGCTAACAGGCGATAATCACGATACAGCACAAGCAGTAGCATCAGAGCTTAATCTTGCAGATTTTAAAGCCAGTATGTTACCAGAAGATAAACTCAAAGAAGTAGAGAAACTGCAAGAAAATGGAAAAGTGGTTGCTATGGCAGGTGATGGTATTAATGATGCACCAGCATTGGCAAAAAGTGATGTAGGTATTGCAATGGGAACAGGAACAGATGTAGCGATAGAAAGTGCAATGATAACCCTGGTAAAAGGTGATTTACACGGCATAGTAAAGGCTAAAAATTTAAGTCATTCCGTAATGAAGAACATAAAGCAAAATCTATTTTTTGCACTTATTTATAACACATTAGGATTACCTATTGCAGCAGGCGTATTATTCCCATTTTTTGGCATTTTATTGTCGCCAATGATAGCAGCATTAGCAATGAGTTTTAGTTCTGTTTCGGTAATAGCAAATGCTTTAAGATTAAGAAAAATTAAAATTTAACTATAAAATCAAACTAATTATGGAAAATTCAAAAGAACACACAAACAAAGGAAACTATAAAACATTTTTTTTAATGTTAGGGTTATCATTTATAGCTATGTATATAACAATGTACTTAAATACATATTCCATAGACCACGTATGGTTTAGCTTAACACGTTTCTATATGACGTGTTTGGGTATTTCAACAATGGCAGTCATAATGTGGTTTTTTATGCGAAAAATGTATAACGACAAAAAAAAGAATATAGCAATACTTGCAGGTAGTTTTATTCTCTTTGTAAGTGCATTAGGATTAGTAAGAACACAAGCACCAATTATTGGTGATGTCCTTTGGATGAAAGCAATGATACCGCACCATTCCATCGCAATATTAACAAGTGAAAGAGCGGATATAAAAGACCCAGAAGTTAAAAAATTAGCAGATGATATAATAAAAGCACAAAAGAAGGAAATAGAAGAAATGAAAGCAATGATAAAACGATTAGAAAATGAAAAATAATAAAATAGTGATATATATAGGCTTAGTTACTATAGGTCTATTGTTGGGGTGGTTACTTTTTAGTGGTTCATCAAACGAACAGACAGGACATAATCACGACGAGCTTGCAGAAACCAATCAAATGTGGACGTGTTCTATGCATCCACAAATTATGCAACCAGAACCAGGTGATTGTCCTATTTGTGGGATGGACTTAATTCCTGCCGAAAGTGGAAGTGATGGTCTGTTAGCAGACCAATTCAAGTTAACCGAAAATGCGATGGCTTTAGCCAATATTCAAACAACTGTTGTAGGTAAAGGAAATGTTGATGGCAACACCCTTAAATTATCTGGTAAAATTGCTGAAAATGAAGAGGCAAACGCAGTACAAGTCAGTTATTTTTCGGGTAGAATAGAACGTTTGAATGTTAGTTTTACAGGCGAAGAAGTTCGTAAAGGTCAATTATTAGCAACCATTTATTCGCCAGAATTGTATGCAGCACAGCAAGAGTTAATTACGGCATCATCTTTAAAGGAATCCCAACCTGAATTATATAAGGCAGTTCGTAATAAATTGAAGTTGTGGAAGCTTTCTGTAAGTCAAATCAATCAAATTGAAGAAACCCAAAAAGTAAAAGAAAACTTTCCAGTTTATGCAACAGTTTCAGGAACAGTTACCGAAAAATTAGTAGAACAAGGCGACTACATCAAACAAGGTCAACCATTGCTTAAAATTGCAAATCTCAATACGGTTTGGGCAAACTTTGATGTCTATGAAAATCAAATTGATTTATTTAAAAAGGGACAAGAAGTTTTAGTGACTACAAACGCTTATGCTAATAAGGAATTTAAAGGGAAAGTAGATTTCATTGAACCAATTTTAAATACTAAAACAAGAACAGTAACCTTACGTGTGGTGCTTAATAACAAAAACGATGTATTTAAACCAGGAATGTTTGTAACCGCAAATATTGAACGAGTTTCAAGTAGTAATGATGCGGTATTAACAATCCCTGCATCTGCTGTACTTTGGACAGGTAAACGTTCTGTGGTCTATTTAAAAACCAATCCAGACCAAACCATTTTTGAAATGCGTGAAGTTGTTTTAGGGAACCAAATTGGTAATGAATATGAAGTTTTAGAAGGTTTATTTATTGGAAATGAAATCGTGACTAACGGCACATTTACAGTAGATGCAGCAGCCCAATTACAAGGTAAAAAATCAATGATGAATAAGAATGGTGGCAAAGTAATGACAGGTCACGAAGGACATTTAGGTATGGATAATAAGGCATTAAAAGAAGAGAACGACCATACCAATATGAATGAACGTTTGGAAGTGTCAGAAAAATTTCAAGAACAATTAAAAGTTGTTTACAATGATTATATCAATTTAAAAGATGCTTTAGTCAATGAGGATTCTAAAACTGTAATGACAATATCAAATAGCTTATTGGATAATATATCCAAAGTATATATGAAGTTACTAAAAGATGAAGCACATACACATTGGGTGTCATTGGAAAAAGAAGTAAAAATTGCTGCGACATCTATTTCCAAAACATCAGATATAAAGGAGCAAAGAGTTCATTTCAAAGATCTATCATCACAATTAATAAATGCAGTACAACTGTTCGGTATTAATGAAAAAGTGTATGTGAAGTTTTGTCCGATGGCAGAAAACAACAATGGCGCTTATTGGTTGAGTAAAGAAGAAAAAGTAATCAATCCCTATTTTGGTAGCACCATGTTAACCTGCGGAGAAGTAAAACAAGTCATAGAATAATAATAAATCAAATAATAACAATTAAATTTTAAAAAAATGAATAAAGTAATTTTAAGTGTAGCTATAATAATGGCTATAGGATTAACAAGTTGCAAAAATGAAATTAAAAAGGAAGCTGAAACATCAACTACTGAAATGTCCAAAGAAATCGCAATGACAGATTTATCTTTTGGCGTAAGAGGCAATTGTGGTATGTGTAAAAACACCATTGAAAAAGCAGCCCATAGTGTTGTAGGTGTTACTGCTGCAAACTGGGATAAAGACAAAAAGAAGATTGATGTTTCTTTTGATGATACCAAAACAGATGCTATGACAATTCACAAAGCTATTGCAGCTTCAGGATATGATACCGAAAAAGTTGCAGGTAGTGAAGAAGCTTATGATGGTTTACCAGGTTGTTGTCAATACGACCACGAAATGATGATGAATCAATAAAATTTGAAATGTTTACAGGCTGTTTGAAAATGACAAAATCATTTTTATTGACAGCCTTTTTTTTAATAATTTTTATAAATTAAAAGTTCAATATCTCACAACTTAACTTCTTTAATATCCCTTTAGATTTCAACACTACATTTGTCCTGTAAAAATTGAAACTAATGATAAAACAAACGCTTACAATACTTATACTATTTATTTCTCTCCTTGTAAACGCACAAGAAACAATTACTATTACTGGTCAAATTATAGACCAAGAAACTCAAGAAACTTTGCCTTTTGTCAGTATTTCTGTAAATGATGAAGCTACTAATGCCATAGTTACAGGAACCATTAGCGATGATAATGGACGATTTGAAATCAAGGATTTAAAAACAGGAAAGTACATCATAAATATTACCTATTTGGGTTTTGAAACGATACAACGAAAAATTGCTTCAGGTGGATTAAACCCAATTTTCGATTTAGGTAAAATAGAACTAAAATCCTCTGCTGAAGCTTTAGATGAAGTAACCATTGAAGCAAAACGAGCGACTGTAAATTCAGCATTGGATAAAAAGTCTTTTAGTCTTACTGATAATGTGGCGCAGTCTGGTGGTTCTGTGGTGGATGCTATGAAAACAATGCCAGGTGTTGCTTTCGACCAAGAAGGAAAAGTGGTGTTGCGTGGTAGTGATAAAGTAGTGGTTTTAATAGACGGTAAACAATCGAGTCTTACAGGTTTTGGTAACCAAAAAGGATTAAGTAATATTCCGGCATCTAATATTGAACGTATTGAAATCATCAACAATCCATCCGCAAAATACGATGCTAACGGTTTTGCAGGTATTGTAAATATCATTTATAAAAAGGAAAAGCAAACAGGTTTAAATGGAGACGTGGGTTTGTCGTTCGGTTTGGGTGCGTTATCTAAACGAAAACAAGATACACCAACGGATTATGGTAGTTTTTCAGTTAACCCTAAACTGATTCCAAGTTTAAACCTTAATTACAGAACAGATAAACTTAACTATTTTCTACAATCCGAATTCATCATTCAAGAAGCTTTACCTAATAACGAGTTTACAACAAGAAATTACGATGATGGTCGTAATATCATTTCGCAAGTTCCTGAAAATAGAAGACAGTTTCGTTCCATAATTACAGGTGGCGTAGATTGGGAATTAAGTGAGAATGATGCCATTACATTTTCAGGAATGTTTGATAGGGAAAAGCATATTGATACCTCACAAGTTGTTTTTATCAATTTAGATAATAACGTTCGTAATCGTTTATACACTTGGAAAGAAGAAGAAATTACAAGCTTTATAAACGTCGCAGCTAATTATAAACATAATTTTCCGCAAGCAGGTCATTCGCTATCTGCAAATGCGCAATATACACGAGGTTTAGAAGATGAAAGTTATTTCTTGAACGATAGTTCTGCGGTTCGTGTTGGCAGAGATATGACCAATATTAGGGCTATTGAGCACACCACAAGCTTGTCAACAGATTATGCACGAGCCTTAAGTAGCGGTAAAATTGAAGCTGGAGCAAAAGTGAGATTCAGAAATTTACCTGTGGACTACACGATTAATCGAGGGAATGAATCTATTATTTATCCAGATTTAGGCAGTTTTTTAATATGGAAGGAAAATCTTTATGCCTTCTACGGAAACTATCTTTTGGAAAAGGAACTTTTTGATGTGGAAGCAGGATTGCGTGCAGAACAAACCGATGTGTCTTATGTACTAGACCCACAAAACGCCTATTATCCAAGTAATGATAAGTATGATTATTTTGAATTATTTCCAAGTCTACGATTTACGTATAAATTGAATGATAAAAACAAACTTTCGCTATTTTACAATCGTCGAGTGGATAGACCAGGCGAACCCGAATTGCGCATCTTTCCAAAATATGATGACCCAGAATTATTAAAAGTTGGAAACCCGTATTTACGTCCGCAGTTTACAAATAGCGTAGAAGCAGCACATCGCTATAATTGGGGTTCTGGTTCATTATTTTCAGCCATTTATCACAGACAAATTAAAGGTGCTTATCAACGCATTTTTAGTGTAGATAATAGCAATCCAGATTACGATATTGTTAACCGAATTTATCAAAATACAGGAGAAAGCACCAACACAGGTATCGAGTTATTATTCAGTCAAGACTTAACTGAAAACTGGAAATTAACAGCGAGTACTAATATTTACCGAAATAGTATTAATGCTTTTGAGGGTACATTGTTATTTCCATTTGTAAGACCATTTAGTATTGCCAAATCTTCAGATACAGCAGGAGATTTTAAAATTTCAAATTCTTTTACATTACCTTATGAAATTGAAGCACAAGTTACCGGACTTTATTATTCAAAACGAAATATTCCACAAGGCGAAGAGTTGGCACGTTCTTCAGTAGATTTAGGTTTAAAAAAATCCATTTGGGATAAAAAAGGAGAAATCACATTATCTGCAAGTGATTTATTCAACAACTTCGGATTAAGGCAACGTATCAAAGGAGAAGGTTTTACTGCACTTTACGAGAACTATTACGAAACCCAAATTGTAAGGTTGGGGATGAAGTATAAGTTTTAATATTGATAGAAGGCATCTTAAGCTTTTCTTTAAAATCAAATATTACTTTTATAATAGAAGACCTGTAAAAGAAAGTAAACATATATAATTAAGTAGGTTTTCTTTTTCTAACAGGCATAACTAAATTATGAGACTTATGGAAACTAAATTAAATAAGGTAGCAGAAATAACATCCTTATTTTGGTTGATGAAAATCGTGGCAACAACGTTAGGCGAAACATTGGGAGATTTTATTGCTCAAACTTTAAGCTTAGGATATTCTATTGGTATTTTAATTACGTTATTATTTTTTGTTATTGTGCTGTGCATTCAGTTATATTTAAAAAAATATGTACCATTATACTTTTGGCTTGTTATAATTGCTACTACAACATTAGGAACAGAGATTTCTGATTTTATGGATAGAAGCCTTGGTCTAGGTTATACTTATGGCAGTTTAGTATTAGCTATGGGGTTATTTGCTACACTTTCATTTTGGTACGTAGAATATAAAAATTTAGAAGTTTATCCTATTATAAATAAAAAAAAGGAATTGTTTTTTTGGACAGCAGTACTGTTCTCAAACAGTTTAGGTACAGCTTTTGGAGACTATTTAAGTGACGAAATTGGTTTAAGCTATTTAATTGGAGCGTTAGTTACTGCATCCATAATAGCATTAGTAATCTTGTTGCACTATTTTACAAGAGTGAATCAAATACTATTATTCTGGATTGCATTTGTATTTACACGTCCATTTGGTGCAACTTTTGGCGACTTTCTTACCAAACCGTTAAACAAAGGTGGTTTAGATTTAGGAACATTGCCAGCATCTATTGTTTCGGTAGTATTAATTGCCATATTTATTTATATCACTCATTTACAACATCAAAATAAATTATTAAAAGAAGGTCTTTAGATTTCCTTAAAATATTCTTTAGAATTAGATATTACTTTTAGATTATTATTAATTTAAAAAAAGATAAAAAATGAAAACATTAAAAGTAATATTAGGCATTTTTTTAGTAACAATATTATTTGCTTTTACTTCTAGAGGAGACAAAGCACCACAAAAAGTAAAAGACGCTTTTGCGAAGAAATTTCCAACAGCTAAAAAAGTGAAATGGGAAAAAGAAAACACTACCGAATGGGAAGCTGAGTTTAAAATGAATAAGGTTGAATATTCAGCAAACTTTCTAGAAGATGGCACGTGGAAAGAGACAGAGCATGAGATTGATGAAAACGATATTCCTCAAAATGTGAAGGCTGCATTAGCTTCATCATTTCCAGGATATGAAATGGAAGAGGCAGAAATCTCAGAAACCCAAAACGGAACAGTCTATGAATTTGAAATTGAAAAGGACGAAACTGAAATTGAAGTAGCCATAGACGCAAACGGTAAAGTGGTAAAGCAAGAAGTTAAAAATTGATTAAAAGAGAAAGGGATACTTCAGATATAAAATGAAATATCCCTTTTATATCAAAAGGTTTTTTTAAAATATACTCCATAGTGATTTTTATCTATTTTTGGATATAAGTTAATTCCTTTTACTTTTTTAAAGGGGTTCCATTTAATTATAGGATCAAATAAATATACTAATTCCGTTACCAATATTCCAATACCCGCACTAACTATTACATCACTAAACCAATGTGAATTGTTTGCAATTCTTAATCCTCCTGTGGCTGTCGCAAGAGCATAGCCACTATATGCCAAATAAGGAGATGAATCTTTAAATTCTTGATATAGAACCCCTGCATTTGTAAAGGCAAAGGATGTGTGTCCTGACGGAAATGATTGCAAGTCTTCTTCGCCTTTTGGCCTAGCTTTCATTGTCCAGTTTTTTAACCTGAATGTTATGAAGTCGGAAATTATGATTGAGATAGTCAAATTCTTTGATTGATCAAACCAGTGATTTTTAGATTTTATTCCAAAAGCATCTGCAGCATACATTTCTAAGATAGGAGCATACCTTAAATAATCATCAACATTGGTTTTAAAATTGTTACCAACTAAATCCCTAGTATTTTTTTGAAAATCTTTTTCTAATTCACTTCCACTAACAAGACTTCCGGTTATAATTAAAGAAATAGGAAGAATATTTTTTTAAAAAAAATTATTCTTCTGATTAGAAGTAATTATTATCGAATCCTTTTGAGCATAGATACAAATAGTATTGAAACTAAAAATAAAAATAATTAATAAGGCTGTAGATTTCATAATGTAATTTTTTTTAGTTTAAATCTAAACCAGAAATCTAAAGAAACTTTAAAGCAAATTCTCTTTAAAATTTCTTTAGATTCTCTATCTACTTTTAAAAAATATAATTCTATTATAATCTTATTTCAAAGAGTTGATTGATATTCATTTTATTGTAAATCCCATAGCAGGTTCTGGTAATAATATTTTTACTACAGAGTATCTGCAATCATATTTTAATGCGGAATTATATATTGTAAAAATTAAAGTATCAGAATATAAAGGGCATCCTTTAATTTTAGCGCAAAAGTCTATATCGCAAAGAGCTAATATAATTGTTGCGTGTGGAGGTGATGGTACAATAAATGAAGTAGCTACTAAATTGGTAGGGACCAATATCATCTTTGGTATTGTTCCTTTAGGCTCAGGTAATGGTTTAGCTTCAAATTTAAAAATACCATTTTCTATAAAAAATGCTCTGTTAAAAATTAAAATTAAAAACGTCGAGAAAATTGATATTGGCCTAATTAATAGTAAACCATTTTTTAGTAATATGGGAATAGGTTTTGATGCTGAAGTTATTAAAGATTATGAAAAATTTGAAAGAAGAAATTTTTATAGTTATTTAATATCTAGTATAAAAACATTAAGAAGATTTAAAAAGAATACAAAAAAAGTAATTTTATTAGATAAAGGTAAAAAACTAATAAATCCGTTTATGGTTTTTATTTCTAATACAAATCAAATGGGATATGGTATTAGCTTAACTCCTAAAGCTTTATTAAACGACGGAAAGCTAGATGTTGTAGTTATTCCAGAAATATCTAAAAGAAAAATTATTTTATTAGGATTATTAATGTTGCTAAAAAAACCACACCTCTTTAAGCCTTTAGAATATTATCAGTCTAATTCTTTAGTTGTTAGAAACTTAAGTAAAAAACCCTTAGACAGTCAAATTGATGGTGAGTATACTAAGCAAATGAATGATATGTTAAATATTGAAATATTAGAACAGTCATTATCTGTCATTGTGTAGAAATTAAATCCTCCTTTTACAATAAACTAGCTTAAGATTATCTTTAGAATTGAACAATACTTTTAACACTTAAATAATTTAATTGTTGAGTATGGAGGTGTTTAATAAATTTTTATCTAAAGTTAAATTTACAAAACCTATTGTAACTTTTTTTTTAATTGGATTAGCTATTACAACTTTAAGTAGAGTTTTTATTCTAATCTTTTTCTGGGAGAGAGTTTCAAGCTCAGAAAACTTTTGGATGTTATTTCCAATTGGAATTAGAATGGATGTTATATTATTAAGTTATATCTCTATTTTACCTACATTTTTAATTGTCTTTTTACCTAACGTAGCTTTAAAATTTATAAAACCATTTTTCAGGTATTTTTTAGGTATAATGTTAGTTCTGTTCCTATTTATGGAAATAGTTACACCTACATTTTTATTACAGTATGATACTCGACCAAATAGACTTTTTATAGAATATTTAATATACCCTAAAGAGGTGTCTAATATGTTATTAAAAGGTTTTGGTTTACAGATATTACTTTGTGTTTCATTACTTGTTTTAGGTTCTATATTTATATTTAAAAAAAGTAAAAACTGGTTTTCCTTAGATTTTAGTACTCAGTATAAATGGAAAATTTTTCTTTTTCCTTTACTAGCTTTTTTATTATTCTGGGGAGCTAGATCGTCATTAACATCTTTAAGACCAATAAACCCTAGCAGCGCTATTTTTTCGCCAGATCAATTTACCAATAGTCTTGCAATGAGTTCTTTATATACTGTTTCATTTGCTGTTTACTCTTTAAGAGATGAAGTAAATAGTAATAAGATGTATGGAAGAATGGATGAGAAAGAAGCCATAGAAAGAGTCCAGAAATATATGACAACAAATGGGGCTTCTAGTTTTACTAACAAGGATATTCCTTTATTACATCAGCAAATTAGTATTCATAAAACTGATAAACCATATAATTTGGTGATTTTTCTACAAGAAAGTTTGGGAGCAGAGTATGTTGGTTATATGGGAGGTTTGCCATTAACTCCAAATTTAGATAAACTTTCAAAAGAAGGTTTAGCTTTTACTAATTTGTATAGTACTGGAACAAGAAGTGTGAGAGGTATAGAGGCAGTTGTATCTGGTTTTTTACCAACTCCTAGTAGAAGTGTTGTTAAGTTAGGTAAGTCACAACAAGGTTTTTTCACTTTGGCAGATGTGCTTGGTAAAAAAGGATATGAAACTAGTTTTATATATGGGGGGCTTGCTAATTTTGATAATATGGCAAGTTTTTTTAATGGTAATGGATTTAAGAATATTGTAGACGAGAACGATTTTGATAAAAATGAGTATGCTTTTAAGGGGGTATGGGGAGTCTCTGATGAAGACCTCGTAAAAAAAGCAAATTCTCTATATAAATCTTACGGAGATAAACCATTCTTTTCATTAATGTTTTCATCTTCAAATCACGAGCCATTTGAGTTTCCTGATGATAGAATTGAATTGTTTGATAAAAAGAAAAATACTGTAAATAACGCTATTAAATATGCAGATTATGCGATAGGTAAATTTTTTGAAGCTGCTAAAAAGGAAGCTTATTATAATAATACTGTTTTTATCGTGATTGCTGATCATAACACAAGAACTTACGGTAAAAACTTAATACCCGTAAATAAGTTTCATATTCCTGCATTAATTATAGCTCCAGGAATAGAAGGAGGAGTTAATTATGATAAACTATGTAGTCAAATAGACATTCCTCCAACCTTATTAGATCTTACAGGGTTAACTGTTGAAACCCCAATGCCAGGTAGAAATATTTTTGAATTGGATTCACTTACTCCTGGTAGAGCAATGATGCAATTTTATACTACAAATGCATTTAGGGTAGGTAATGATTTAGTTGTTCTACAGCCTAATAAACCAGCAGTTCAGTTTCAATTATTAAATGACACCGTTTTTATAGAAAAACCATTAGATAAGGAGTTAGCAAAAGATGCTCTAGGTCATATAGTTTCTGCTTCTAATATGTATAAAAATGGTACGTATAAAATTGAATAATCAAATATAAATCAAGAAATTTTATTAAAATGAAATTACTATTAAGTACAGTTTTAATCATACTACTTTTATCTTCTCAACTCGTTAGCTCTCAAAAATCAGATATCGAGAAGGCGGGTGATATAGGTTTATTACTGGTTCCAGTATCAGCTTTGTCTTTAACACTATTAAAAGAAGATAAAAAAGGAGCTTGGCAATTTACAAAAGGGTTTATTTTAAATAAAGCTCTAACATACAGTTTAAAAGTAAGTATTAAAAAACCTAGACCAGATAATAGTAACACTAAAGCTTTTCCATCAGGACATACCTCTACAACATTTCAAGGAGCATCTTTTATTCATATGCGATATGGTTTTAAATATAGCATATTACCATACGCAATAGCTGGATTTACTGCATTTAGTAGAATAGATGCTAATAAACATGATGGTTGGGATATACTAGCTGGTGCAGTAGTTGGGATCGGCAGTACATATTTATTTACAACACCATATCAAAAAAAACACTTAGAGCTTGTGTACAATAGTTATGAAGGGTCTCATTTATTAGGGTTAAAATATAAATTTTAAAAATAATAGTTTTGAGTAATATAGTAGATAAAACTAAGGAATATTGTCTAAAAATAATAAGAGAAAGTAATTGTAAATACTTAGCTTTTCATAATGAAGAACACACGCTGGATGTATTAAGGAATGTAAGAATAATAGGGGAGTACGAGAAAATTTCTGAACGAGATATGGAAATTTTAAAAATAGCTGCACTATTCCATGATACAGGTTTTTCTTTAGATTATAGTTGTCACGAAGAATCTAGCGTTATTTTAGCTAATAATTTTTTAAAACAGAATAATTACAAAAGTGATAAGTTACAAACTGTTATAAGCTTAATATTGGCTACAAAAATGCCGCAAAATCCAATGTGCGAAATAGAAAAGATTCTGTGTGACTCAGATTTATTTCATTTAGCGAGTGATAACTTCATCGTTAAAAATAAATTACTAAGAACAGAATGGGAAAATCAAATTAATTTAAAATTTGAAGACCTAGATTGGTTAAATTTAAACATAGAATTTCTACAAAATCATAAATACAAGTCAAATTTTGGCTGTATTAAATTGGAAAAAGATAAATTAAAGAACATCGTTTTATTGGAGAAAGAAATTAAGTCAAAGTACTCTAATTGATTAAGTATTTTTATAAATTTTATTTTTGTGAAAAATTTTCAGCTGTTATTAATTTATAGATCTCAATTTTCACTAGTTTTTCACAATAATTCTCACACATTATTTTTATAACCCATTGTGATTTAGGTAACTTGATATTTATATAAGCTTTATGATTGTCACTTTTAAATTATCGGGTTTTCCATTTTAATTTAACGGTAACAAAATGCGCTATTTCGTTAATTGTTATAAATTGCCTTATAATTTACATTATGTAAAATAGGATTATTTAGACTCTTACTCTTCTCTATAAATTAATGTAAATTTTTAGTTGGTAAGCTTTAGGTTATCAATAATGTGTTTGCCTACATTTTGGCCTTGTACAACACCATTATCAATTGCAGCTCTGTAATGTATACCACCATACAAACGGCTTATAGCAGCTTCATTAGCTGCAGCATTAAAAGACGTAAATTTTCTGCTTGGCAAACCAAAAGGCAATTCGGTGTCATCTTTAAAGCTAAAATTATCACCAAACAAATGTGTTAATATAGTTGCAGATGCTCCAGAAACCACAGAATGCCCACTCGTATATTCAGGAAAAGGCGGCGTTTGTAATAATGGTGTCCATTCTTTATCAATAGTATTGTTAATTAATGTTTCGGGTCTAATTAAATTGCTACGGTATTTCTCATCCCAACAACTAATAAAGGCATCAAAAATACCAATAGATGTTATAGTATTTGCGTGTACAGCAGCTGTAAAGTCTAGCTTATGCTGTTTACACGCTATTTTTGTTATTCCCATCCAATGTGCACCTGGAGTAATTTTTTTTGTGGCAATCATTAAATGGCCTTTGCTTGTAGATACATACGGGTTGCAATCCCAAAACCTTGCAATTGCTACTTCCTCTGTGGTATCTCCGTTTTTCCTAATCTTGTTCGTAACTGTGTATACTTCTTGCAATTCTTTATAAAACGCACTGTTGGGTTCCATAGAAAACTCAGGATGCCTTTTTGGTTTAAACTGTGCTGCAGAATCTAGTACCATTGTTCTTATTTTGTTCCAATGTGGCTCTATACCATCCATATAAGCTGGTGGCGTTGGTTGCCACCTGCTAGGATTATCTGTAGTAACTTCATACCCTACAAAAGATCTTGTTTCTTTATAATTATCTTTGTGTAACCAGTCTTTTATACGGTTAGCAACTTTTAAACCGTATGCTTTAGATGCTGTAAACTCTGTTGCGTTGGTCTTTTTCCAACTAGTAAAAAGGCTATCTGCGTACGTAGTTACAATGTTGTCTTTAAAAATAAGTTCTTTACTAACATCTATATATGCAACAAGTGCAGCAACTTTTAAATTAACATCTTTTGGTGCTTCTGGAATAGATTCTAGACTTTTTATTTTAGTAGATAAAGAGCTGTATTTTTTATTGTTTTGTGCCATAATTTCATACGCTGCAACATTAGGATACATATATATTCTGCTTGCCACAGGTGGCGAAAATATATCATGTATCATAGTTTCTGTAATTTTATCTACGGCGATAAAATACGCATCTACAGATACTTCTATTGCTGCATTCTCCTTTTTGCAAGATACTACTGTACATAGGCAAAGCAAGATAAAAAAAGTGTACTTGCTATATATATTACTTTTTATTTGATGCATTTTATACGTTTTAGTTGATGTAAAAACTTTTAGCTATAGTATTGTTTTGTGTTGCTATAATAAGACTACTATTTGTAGCTGTTTTTGCTTCAATAATATGATTGGATTGTTCTGGAACATAAAAACCAGATTCACTATTGTTTACCACATTAAATCCTGTTTTACTTCCTTTTAGGTAGATACCTTTTATGGCTCTTGTAAACCCGTATACAGTTTCAGAAGTAGTGTTGTTGCCAACCAAAAGAGCATCTAAAAATCCATCTTTATCTATGTCTTTAATAAGAATATCATTTATTGGTGCAAGCTGACAAATATTAGGTAGTTTATTAATTATAAAGGTGTTATTGCCCAAGTTTTCTATATAAACGCTTGCAAATATAGTTGCTTTTAAGGTTTCTTCTTTTAGGTTTTTTATTTCTAATAATTCTGTAAAAGAAGGATTTGAAAATGCTGCATAGCTACTATACTTTTGCTTTAATACCACCAATTGTTTTACAATATCATCTCTTGTTTGTACTGGTAACAAAACGTTATTTTTATCTAAATCTGTAAAATACTGAGCAATTATTGGATCTATACTACCATTTTTATCAAAATCTTGCTTGTATACATACACTGGTTTGTTCTCTTCTGGACAAACAAAACTATTTTCTCCTTGGTTTCCAGCAATAAAATCTATATCACCATCATTGTCAAAATCACCTGCTTTTATCGTATTCCACCAACCCGAAACTTCTGTAGTCTTATTTCCTGTATTTACCCAGTTAGGAGTAATCTTTTTTAAAGTGCCATTGTTGTTTATAAAAATTGAAATAGACATCCACTCGCCTACTACAATCAAATCTTGCCAACCGTCATTATTAACGTCTTGCCAGGTTGCATCTGTAACCATTCCTATTGTGGTTAGTTCATCGTTTTTAACAGTACTAAAAACGCCTGCATTGTTTTGTAATAAGCTACTATTTGGCGCAGTTGGGTAGCTTCCTTTTACCAATCTGCTACCAACAAAAACATCTATATCTCCGTCTTTATCATAATCATTAGCCGTAATGCAGGAACCTATATTTTGTAGCTTTGGTAAGTTATTATTCGTCAATGTAAATTGTCCAATACCATTATTAATATAAATTCTGTCTTGTAATACATTAGAGTTGCTATCAAACTCTGCTCCACCACTAGCCACAAAAAGGTCTAAATCCTTATCATTATCAATATCTATAAATACAGCGGCTGCATCTTCATATATACTATCTAACTTTTGAGTAATTTGATAAATGCCATCTTTATTTTGAGTCCATATAGTAGACGGCTGGCCTTTACTACCACCAATAAAAAGCTCATCTCCCAAGGTTTTATTAATATTTGCTGCCGCTATACACGGTCCTAGTTTAGAGTACTGACTCATTAACAAATGTTGAGAAACGTAATCATGACCACTATTTTCTTGGTGTTTAAATGGTAAAATTGATGTGTTATTTTTTAATAAGGCTAATTCTAAAGCAGATGTATTATTAGTTACTTTAGCATATTTAATATCTACCTCTAAAACAGTGTTTATTTTAGGATTATATACCTTTGTTATTTGTTTATTTGGCCATATTATATGTAAAGAGTCTACAATAGTATCTTTTATTCCAAAATGAATAATAGGTTCTACAGAGGACAAATACCCGCGTGTAAGAGATTGATATTGTGTTTGCATATTGCCATTAGACCATAATTTAATTTTTGTTCCAATAGCTTTACTATTTTTTTTGTTTCCTTTTAATTTTAGTCTTAAAAAGTTGGACTCAGTAGTTAGATCTGTTGTATTGTTTTGTAAAATAAAAGCCTTTTGGTTAATGTTATTTACAACAATATCTAAGTCGCCATCATTATCTAAATCTGCAAAAGCTGCGCCATTACTAAAAGATTTTTCTGTACTCCCCCATTGTTTACTAACGTCTTTAAATTTTAAATTATTGGTGTTTTCATAAAAATAATTAGGAATAAAAACACCAGGAGCTTTAGAAATAAGTGCAGACAACTGTTTGTTTTTAGTTGTTTCTGATCCAAAAATTGTGCTTTGCTTAGAGTAGTTTATAAAATCTAAATCTGTAATATCCTTTACATATCCATTAGTAATATAAATGTCTTTATCGCCATCATTATCAAAATCTACCATCATAGGAGACCAGCTCCAATCTGTAGCTGCTACGCCAGAAAATTTAGCTGTTTCACTAGCTTGTACAACAGTATTGTTTAACAATCCATTATGTATTTGCAACGTATTACGCATAAATTGTGAACTATAATTGTTGCGTTGTGCAGTTAAAAATTTATCATAATTATGTGGACCTAACATACTTTTTTGCCGCTTGTAGCTTTTAGGTAACATATCTACAACCATAATATCTGGGTAGCCAGAGTTAGTTACGTCTGCAACATCTACTCCCATACCATTAAAGCTTTGTACACTTAACAATTCTTTATTAAATTCTGCAAACCCTTTGTGCTTATGAGTAACAGTATCTACACCATTATTTATATACACTAAATCTTCAGTTAAAAAATCATTAGATACATAAATATCTGGTAAATCATCATTATTAAAGTCCTGTACAGCTACACCCAAAGAAAATCCTTTGTGTTTAATCCCTAAACTGTCTGATACATTTGTAAAAACAGGATGTTTTATACCCTCTACGCTATCATTACGCAATAAATAATCTGCTAGCTCTTTGGTATAATAATGTTTAGGAACAGGTGAATTTTGAGAAAAACGAGAGCTCCCATTGTGAATAATAAAAACATCTAAGTCTCCATCTAAATCATAATCAAAAAATACGGCTTGCTGACTATTGTTAGGGTCGTTTAATTGGTAAGCAGCAGCTTCTTCTGTAAATGTTGGTATTCCGTTTTTAGTTAACCCATTATTAATAAAAAGTAAGTTGTTGCAATTGCCACTGCAATTTGGTCCGCCTACACTTAAATAAATATCATCCCAACCATCTGCATTAATATCTATAACAGTAACGCCTGTTACCCATGAAGTTGTAGTAAAATTTGCAGCTTGGGATATATCTTTAAAAGTTAACCCTCCATTATTTAAATATATTTTAGAAGATACTTGGTTACCTGTAAAAACTACATCTTGTAAACCATCGTTGTTAAAGTCACCAATACCAACTCCTCCTCCATTATATATGTACTGAAACGTAACAATGTTTAAACTGTCATTACCCGTAATAGTATTGTTAAACTCAACATTAGTAGCAGATGTTTGCAGTAAAGTAAACCTATTGTTGCTAGTAGATTTATTACATGAGGTAGTAAGTAATACCACTGCACAAATTAGTAATATGTGTTTCAAAATGGTTAGTTTTTTATAAAAGGCAAGTTATAAAAAAAGTTTTAGAAGAAATTTTAAAATAATGACACATTTTTTTTGCTTTTACACACAACTATTTGTGCAACCATAAGCCCAAACTACCAGTAAAATATGGGAGTTAAAACAACTAACTTTTAATTGGAGTTTTTAACAAAAAAAAAGTGAAATTATTTGTCATTTTAAGGACCTAAACAACATCCAAGAATTATAGCTAAAACGTAAATAAGGTTTAACCTTAAACAAAACACAATGAGAACACTAAGTATTATTTTATTTGCTTTAGCAACTGCTGTTACAACTACGTTTACAACAGCATCATTTACGGGAACCTACGATGGTTTTGAAGATGAAATGTATGTGTTTACTACAGATGAAGGACAAACAATGGAGTTTGATGAAGTAAGTCCGGAAACTTTAGAGAAATATGACTTGTTAGACGAGTCTTTTAAAGAAAAAACATTCAAGGTAACCTATGAGGTGGTTACTTACACTAATGACGAAACTGAAGAGGAGGAAGTAAAAAACATTTTAACTGACTTAACATTATTAGAAGAGTAATTAAAACAACAAAAAGCGTTGCTAGTCTGCAACGCTTTTTACTATTAGCTAGTAATAAAACTAAAATTTAACATATTTTCTTACATTTTTAATAATTACCTGATAAACAGTTAGTTAAGTAGATGGTTTTTGTTAAAAATGTAACAATTTAACATTAAAAAAAGGATAAAACCATTTTTTATAACATCTAAAGCATTTTTTAACGCGTAGATATAACAGTTATTAACCCTAAATTAATTTGAACACTATGAAAACTTTATCAATTGTATTATTTGCATTAGCTACGGCTGTAACATCTTTAGTATCAACAGAAAGCGTAACTGCTACCTATTCTGGTTATGACAACGAAGTATATCAATTTTCTGCTGAAGATGGATCTACTTTGGAATTTCAAGGAGTAAGTTCTGAAGCATTAGGTAAGTACGACTTGTCTGACGATGCTTTTAAAGGTAAAACATTTACAATTACGTATGAATCTGAAACGGTAGTAGATGATGAAACGGAAGAAGAAGTAACAACAAGTATTATTACTGATTTAGAATTGCAAGAGTAATTGCTTAAAATCATTAATTTATTAAAAGCGTAGCTATTTTAGCTGCGCTTTTTTTATTTTTAATAAACATACAAACTATTAATTTTTAATACCTTAAATTTTATAGCGTAGACAAATTTTTAACTTTAATATAATATTAGGTTTAAACATTTGATTTTTTAGTGTACTATATGTATCTTCAAATAAAATACTAGACCTATGAACATAAACTTTCACTACGATGGTGTTACTGCAAGTAACCGTTTGGAAATATTAGCCGCAAAAAAAATTGATAAACTTTTAAACAAGTATGATTTTATTGTAAGTGCAGACATTTTTTTTAAAAAAGAGAATACATCTTCTCCTGAAAAAGGAAAAGTAATTGGTGTAAGGTTAAGCGCTCCTGGACCTAGATTATTTTCAGAATCTAGTGAGGCATCTTATGAAGCCGCAATTACATCTAGTATAGATGATTTAAGCAGACAATTAGAAAAGAGAAAAGCTAAAATGAAAACACATTAATAATCTGTTTCCATTTTAACTTTTAGCAACGTCTAAATTGTAAAAAAACTGTTAGTATATTAGTATGCTAACAGTTTTTTTAATTCTGTAATAAACCTTTGTTTTGGTTGGTATTTTGTTTCTAAGTCTTTTGCAAAAGGTATTGGGGTTTCTATACTTGCCACACGCTTTACTGGCGCATCTAAATACTCAAAACAGTCTTCCATTACCATTGCAGATATATCACTAGCAATACCACCAAACATACTATCTTCTTGTAAAATTATAAGTCGGCCTGTTTTTTTAACAGATGTATAAATAGCTTCTTTATCTAAAGGAGTTAAAGTTCTTAAGTCTATTAGGTCTGCACTAATTTCTGGTGTGTTTTCTAAACTTTCTAATGCCCAATGCACACCAGCTCCATAACTAACAATAGTTACTGCAGTACCTTCTTTAATTAGGCTTGCTTTTCCAATTGGTAAAGTATAATAACCTTCTGGAACATCTTGGTAAACGCTCCTGTACAGTGCTTTGTGTTCAAAAAATAAAACCGGATTTGGATCTTCTATTGCTGTAGCTAACAATCCTTTAGCATCATAAGGAAAAGCTGGGTAAACTACTTTTAAACCTGGTGTTTTTGTAAACCAAGCTTCATTTGTTTGTGAATGAAATGGCCCTGCTCCCACACCGCCACCACATGGCATACGCACCACTACATCTGCTTTTTGTGCCCATCTGTAATGAGATTTAGCTAACAAGTTTACAATAGGATTAAAACCACTACTTACAAAATCTGCAAATTGCATTTCTACAACAGCTTTGTGCCCGTTAATAGATAACCCCATTGCTGTAGATACAATTGCAGATTCACAAATTGGAGTATTGCGTACCCGTTCTGTTCCAAACTCTGCTACAAAACCTTCGGTAATTTTAAAAACACCGCCATATTCTGCTACATCTTGCCCCATAATAACAAGGTTTTCATACTTATCCATAGCTTGCTTTAAGCCTTCAGATATGGCATCAACCAATCGTATGTTTTTAACGTTATCTGTAGGTGTAATAGCTTTAAAATTAAATGGTTTGTACACATCATTTAATTCGTTTTCTATGGTAGATGTTATTGCTGGTTCATCAAAAGCAACTTGTAAATTGTCATTAATTTCAGCTTTAAAATCTGCCTTTATGGTTGCAATTAAATCGTCTGTTAAAATGTTATTATTTTTTAAAAAAGCTTCGTAATTAGCTATTGGATCTTTTTTTGCCCATTCATCTAACAATGAATTTGGTACATAAGCAGTGCCACTAGCCTCTTCATGACCACGCATTCTAAAAGTTAAAAATTCTATTAATATGGGTCTAGGATTTTTTCTAATACTCTCACACAATTTAGTTACTTTACCGTAAACCTCTAATATATTGTTACCATCTATTTGGTGAGACTCTATGCCGTAACCTATACCTTTATCTACAAGATGTTCACAGTAATATTGTTCTTTAGTTGGTGTAGATAAGCCGTAGCCGTTGTTTTCAATACAAAATAAAACAGGTAATTGCCATACAGCAGCAACGTTTAAAGCCTCGTGAAAATCACCTTCGCTGGTAGCGCCTTCTCCTGTAAATACAGCTGTTACCTTGCTATTATCTTTTAACTTATTTGCCAAAGCAATACCGTCTGCTACACCTAATTGCGGACCAAGGTGAGATATCATTCCAACAATATTAAATTCTTGTGTTCCAAAATGAAAACTACGATCTCTACCCTTAGTAAACCCGTTTGCTTTTCCTTGCCACTGAGAAAATAACCTATATAAAGGAATGTCCCTTGTTGTAAACACCCCTAAATTACGGTGCATAGGAAGAATATATTCGTTTTTTTGTAAGGCACTAGTTACGCCAACAGCAATGGCCTCCTGGCCAATACCACTAAACCACTTAGAAATTTTGCCCTGACGCAATAAAATAAGCATTTTTTCTTCAATTAAACGTGGCTTTATCATACGTTTGTACAGTAATAACTGTTCTTCTGAAGAAATTGTTTCGTTATTGAATTCCATTTAGCGGAAAATTTTATAAATTGAGAATTAAAAGTAACAAATAAGAAGAGATGTTGTTACAAAAATTAATAATTTATCAAAAAATGTTAGATTATTATTAAATTTGAATATAAAAAATATTAAACTATGAGTTCTATTCCAAGTGTCAATTTACAGGAATTTTTATCTGACGACAAGACACAAAAAGAAAAGTTTATCAAGGAAATTGGTAGTGCTTTTGAAAACATAGGTTTTGTTGCCTTAAGTGGCCACTTTTTATCTGATGAGTTAGTGGCAGATTTATATGAAGAAATTAAAATCTTTTTTAATCAGCCTCAAGAATTAAAAGACAGCTATGAAATTGAAGGTATTGGCGGTCAGCGTGGCTATACTTCTTTTGGTAAGGAGCACGCTAAAGGTAAAAAAGAAGGAGATTTAAAAGAATTTTGGCATTTTGGACAGTATGTAGAAAATGATCCTAAATTAGAAGCAGAATACCCAGACAATGTTATTGTAAAAGAGCAACCAAAATTTAATGCTGTTGGTAAAGAAACATTTAAAATGTTAGAAAAAACAGCTAAATATGTGCTTAGAGCACTTGCTTTGCACTTAAATTTAGAAGAAACTTATTTTGATGATTACATTAAAAACGGTAATTCTATTTTAAGACCTATACATTACCCACCTATTAAAGATGAGCCTAAAAATGCAGTACGTGCAGCAGCTCACGGAGATATTAACCTTATTACATTGTTAATGGGTGCACATGGTAAAGGTTTGCAAGTTAAAAACCACAATGGTGAATGGGTAGATGCTATTGCACGCCCAGATCAGTTAAT
The DNA here is from genome assembly GCF_000568425.1 of Cellulophaga geojensis KL-A. Classification (NCBI taxonomy): domain Bacteria; kingdom Pseudomonadati; phylum Bacteroidota; class Flavobacteriia; order Flavobacteriales; family Flavobacteriaceae; genus Cellulophaga; species Cellulophaga geojensis. Next base: position 53,543 of record NZ_ARZX01000002.1, on the reverse strand, counting down.
GATTAATGTAGGTGATATGTTGTCTAGACTAACAAATAACAAATTAAAATCTACCATACACCAAGTTGTTAATCCGCCTAAAGAGCTTTGGGGAACTTCTCGTTACTCTATTCCATTTTTTATGCACCCAGTTAGTGAAATGCCGCTAAATTGCTTAGAAAATTGTGTAGATGAAAATACCCCTAAACAGTTTGATGATATTACTGCTGGTGAATTTTTACACGAAAGATTAATAGAATTAGGACTTATTAAAAAGTAATAATTAAAAAAATAACTATACAAAACAACTAAATATTGGCATTTAAAACTCCAGTATTTGGTTGTTTTTTCTTTTTTATATTGATAAAACCCCTAAATAAGCATTAAACCAATATTTTAATACAATGGACTTACAAGACCAATTAAAAAATCTTTTTCCAGATCATAAACCATCAGAAGAAACAGAAAAAGAGACTCCTAAAAGTGATATTTGGTTGCAAGACGACCCTATTATTTGCAAGTATGAAAAACGTAAAGGAAAACCTATTACCATATTAGAAGGGTATACTGGAGCCGATAAAGATTTTAAACTTTTGGCCAAAGAACTAAAGCAAAAACTTAGTGTTGGTGGTAGTTTTAAAAATGATAGTATTATTATTCAAGGCGACTACAGAGATCAGATAATGAGCATATTAAAAGAGAAAGGTTTTAACGTAAAACGGGTTGGCGGTTAAAATTGTTAATTTTTTTTTGATTATTTAGATAAAAATGTAATTTTAAGAGTTCAAATCTAGAATACTACTATGAGTTCTACCTTACACATAACCAACGGAGGAAACTTTACAGATAGATTGAAAAACTTGCCTATTAAAGGAGACATTATTACCTGGAATGAAATGTTGTGCGAAGGCAAAACATTAAACAATGTAGGTAGTGAAAGTTTCTGGAAAACTAGGTTCGATTTTTTAAGCAAAAACTATAAGGTTTCAAAAGCAAAATTTATAGATCTTACTTTAAAAGAGTACAGGTCTTTATGTAATCACAAAAAAGAAGATAAAATAGTTTTGTGGTTTGAGTATGATTTATTTTGCCAAATTAATATGCTTGCTGTAGTAAGTTGGCTAAAAATGCACCGCAGATATGCAGAAATATCTGTAGTTTGTAGTGGTGAAATTGAAGGCCAATCTAAACTTTTTAGTTTAGCTGAGTTAACAGATGAGCAATTACTAAATCATTATGAAGAACGTACTTTTTTACGTCAGGACGATATAGAATATGCAGATTATATATGGCAATTGTATTGTAGTGATAACCCAATAAGGTTAGAAAACTTAACAGATTTTGCTAAATATAGGTTTCCTTACCTAGAAAAAGCTATAGAATTACATTTACAGCGTTTCCCTTCAATTAAAAATGGGTTAAATTCAATAGAAAATAATCTTTTAGAATTGGCATCAACCCAAAAACCAAAAACCAAAAACGAGTTTGTAAAAAAACTGTTATTAGCAGATAATAGTTATGGTTTTGGAGATATTCAATATCAAAAAATGATAACTTCTTTAAAACCTTTATTTGGCTCTTTTAATCCAGTTAAATTAACAAAAAAAGGAAAAGAAATACTAGAACAACAAACAAGTTATTACTCTTGTATACAAGACAATAACATTTACCTGGGTGGTGCATTAAAGTACAACTTTTTGTACAACACCAACACAGACAGAATCCTTAAATTATAATATGCAATTAAGTCCATCGGAGTTAATTTTAAATGCTGACAATAGCATTTATCACCTTAATATATTACCAGAAGACATAGCAACTACCATAATTACAGTTGGTGACCCTGACAGAGTTGGTGAAGTTTCTAAATATTTTGATACTATTGAACTAAAAAAAGGTAAAAGAGAGTTTGTTACACATACTGGTGTGCTTAATGGGAAACGTATTTCTGTTATTTCTACAGGTATTGGTACAGACAATATAGATATTGTTTTAAACGAATTAGACGCTTTGGTAAATATAGATTTTACCACAAGAACTATTAAAGAAGAAAAAACAAGTTTGGATATTATTAGAATTGGTACATCTGGTGCAATACAAGCAGATATTCCAATAAATTCTTTTTTATTAAGTGAATACGCTATTGGTTTAGATAGTTTATTACAGTTTTACGATAGCAAACACGTACAAAATATAGCAGTACAAGATGCTTTTGTAAATCATACCAATTGGGCAAAAGATAAATCTACGCCTTATGTGGTTACTTGTAGCACAGAATTGGCAGATAAAATATACTCAGATAAGTTTGTAAAAGGTTTTACCGCTACAAATGTTGGTTTTTATGGTCCTCAAGGCAGGGTTTTACGTTTAAACACTCAGGATAATGATTTAAATAGTAAAATAGCTTCTTTTAGATATAACAATTTAAAAGTTACCAATTTAGAAATGGAGACTGCTGGTATTTATGGCTTGGCCAAATTATTAGGACATAACGCACTTTCTTTAAATGCTATTTTAGCCAATAGAGCTAATGGAGAGTTTTCTGTAACACCATCAGAAACTGTAGAAGAATTAATAAAATATACGCTAAACAAGCTAACATAATACTATTGAAGACAGTAAAAATAATAGGAGTTCCAGAGCATTTTAATTTACCTTGGCATTTAGCTATAGAAGAAAATGCATTTAAAGATCGTGGTATAAATTTAGAATGGACAGATATTCCTGAAGGTACAGGAAGAATGTGCCAATTGCTAGCAGATAATGAGGCAGATATTGCTATTATACTTACTGAAGGTTTAGTAAAAAGTATTACTGCAGGTACAAAAGCTAAAATTGTACAAGAGTATATTGCTACGCCTCTTTTGTGGGGAATTCATGTAGGTGCAAATAGTGAGTACCAGACAATAGAGGATCTTATAAACACCAAAGCTGCAATTAGTAGGTTTGGGAGTGGTAGTCATTTAATGGCTTATGTAAATGCACAAAATGAAGGTTGGGATACTAGCAAATTACAATTTGAAGTTATTAATAATTTAGATGGCGCTGTAGAAGGGTTAACAAAAGGTACTGCTGATTATTTTATGTGGGAACATTTTACAACAAAGCCTTTAGTAGATAATGGAACTTTTAGGAGAGTGGCAGACTGCCCTACTCCTTGGCCTTGTTTTGTGATTGCAGCAACAGATAGTTTTATTACAGAAAATTCTGGTACACTACAACACATATTAGAGGTAATTAATATGTATACAGAAGAATTTAAAACCATACCAAGTATAGATAGGACTTTAGCTAATAGATATGAGCAAAAGTTAGATGATATACAAGAATGGTTGTCTAAAACACGTTGGAGCCAATCACAACTAAACACAAAAACCTTAGAAAAAGTACAAGACACACTGCTTTCCTTAGATTTAATTGATAAGAAATTAGACAGTAGTACTATTTTACTCTAATAAATTAGCTTAATTACCATTCTATTAGCGTTTTGCCACTATCTTTTAGAATGGTATTAGCAGTACTAAAATGTTTATTTCCAAACCAATAGCCTCTGTTTGCGCTTAAAGGAGATGGGTGTCCGCTTGTTAAAATATGGTGCTTTTTAGTATCTATTAACTTTGCTTTTTTTTTGGCAAATCCGCCCCAAAGTAAAAAAATAACACCTTCTTTTTCATCAGATATTTTTTTAATAATAGTATCTGTAAACGTTTCCCATCCTTTTTTTTGATGACTACCAGCCTCGTGTGCTCTAACAGTTAATGTGGCGTTTAATAACAGTACTCCTTGTTTTGCCCATCGTTCTAAATTACCACTCTTAGGATACGGTATATTTAAATCGGACTCTAATTCTTTAAAAATATTTATTAATGATGGTGGATGTTTAATACCGTCTTTAACAGAAAAACACAATCCGTTTGCTTGGTGTGGGCCGTGGTACGGATCTTGACCAATAATTACAATTTTAGTGGTATTAAAAGAAGAATAGTTAAACGCAGCAAAAATATCTTCTGTTGCCGGAAAGCATGTGTTTGTGTTATATTCTTTAGTAACAAAGGCAGTTAGTTCTTTAAAATATTCTTTTTTAAACTCTGGTAAAATAATAGGACTCCAACTTTTAGATACGTTTGCTTTCATTCTTTATCAAAACTAATTAATCCACTAAAATAATATTATCTTTAAACCCTTGAAAAAATTTACGCATTGAAAAAATTAAAATTCCCTTCTGCACAAGCCATATTACTAGTAATTGCAGCATTAGTTGCTGTTTTAACTTACTTGGTTCCGGCTGGTAAATATGATACGTTAACTTATAGTGAAACAGATAATACATTTATAAGGTATGGCGAAGATACGCCTACAACACTGCCAGCTACGCAAGAAACCTTAACTACGTTACATATAAATATTCCTTTGGAAAAATTTAAAAACGGAGATATAAGAAAACCTATTGGTATACCAGACACTTACAAACAAATTGATGCTCAGCCACAAGGAGTAACTTCATTTTTAAAATCACCCATAAAAGGAATTATAGAAGCGGCAGATATTATTTTTCTAGTGCTAATTATTGGTGGTTTAATAGCTATTATGAATTTAACTGGTGCTTTTGATGCCGGAATTGCTTGGTTGGCTCAAAAACTACAAGGAAAAGAGTATATACTAATAATATTAGTTACTTTCCTTATTGCTATGGGTGGAACAACTTTTGGCTTAGAAGAAGAAACAATAGCCTTCTACCCTATTTTAATTCCTATATTTTTAGCTGCAAAATATGATGCAATGGTTGCATTAGCATCTATTTATATTGGATCTTGTATAGGAACTTTGGCTTCTACTATAAATCCGTTTAGTGTTATTATAGCATCTAATGCTGCAGGTATAAACTGGACATCTGGTATAGATGGTAGAGTTATTACTTTAATTTTAGGACTTGTAATTTGTATTATCTACATTATTAGATATGCACAACGTGTTAAAAAAGACCCTACCAAGTCTATTATTTATGATCAAAAAGCTGAAATTGAACATTTGTTTGGATCAGACGCTAGCAAGGCCAACTTAAAATTAACTGCAAGACTACGTTTAATATTACTTGTATTTATAGCTTGTTTTGTTGTAATGGTTTATGGAGTATCTAGTTTAGATTGGTGGTTTGTAGAAATGACAACGGTATTTTTAGTAGGTTCTATTATTATTGGTGTTATTGCAAAAATTAAAGAAGCACAGTTTATAGATACTTTTGTAAAAGGAGCCGGAGAATTACTAGGCGTAGCTTTTATTATAGGTATTGCTAAAGGTGTAACGGTTTTAATGCAAGATGGTGCAATTGGAGATACATTATTGTACTACGCCTCTAGTGTTACCAATGGTATGGATAAAGGAATCTTTATTAACTCGGTAATGTTAGTATATAGCGGACTTTCATTTTTTATACCTTCTACATCTGGTATGGCTGTTTTAAGTATGCCAATTATGTCTCCATTAGCAGATACAACAGGCATTGGCAGAGAAATGATTGTAAATGCTTACTTATATGGTATGGGATTATTTAAATTTATAAACCCTACAGGATTAATACTTGCTTCTTTAGCAATTGTAAAAGTGGGTTACAATAAATGGTTAAAATTTGTGTGGCCTTTAGTGGCTATTTTAACTGTGTTTTTAATGATAGTACTTACAGTGTCTGTTTATTTATAACAAATTATATTGCTCATAATAAACATTTTAGTAATGTTTTAAACTTATGTGCCAGTACCACATAAAAAATTAAGGTTTACAATACCAAACTTATATTATAAACCTTAATAAATTTATTTTTTAAAGCTAAAGTTTTTACAACTTCACAATCTGTGCAGAAGCCATAAATGAATCTTGCATACGTTGCATGCGGTCATCAAACTTGGTTCCAAAAACCAAATATTGACACCTGTTTATGCTTTCTGGTGTTCTAATAATTTCAGAAAACAGGTGTGGTTTAATTAAAAACTCGGCATCATCTACAATAAACAATTGCAATACATTTAAGTTAATACCATTAGAGTAAAATATTTTATTTAGCCTTTTAGGAGTGGCAATTACAATGTCTACACCATCATAAATATCATCTCTTTGATCGTCTATATTTTGCTCTTCATAAGCACAATACGTACGTATAGACATTCTAAATGTAAACTTATCAAACTCTTGCTTAAGTTCTAATGCAGCCTGTTTATCCTTTACAAAAATTAATGCTCTTGGCGCGTCTTCAAACTCTGCACATTTTAATTTTTGTAATGTGCTAATAACCAAAGCTGTTGTTTTACCAGATCCTTTAGGAGCTAAACCAAATATACTTGCACCACCCTTAATTTTTGAGAGTACTTTAGACTGAAACGGTGTTGGTTCAGTTATTTTTAAACGTTCTAGAGCTTCTTTTAATTCTGGATGTATTTTTTTAAACGACATCTTATATTTTTTTGTAGTTGTATAGTACTTACTAAGTAACTAATTTATGAAACAGTTATATTTGGTTTGTGGTCTATTTTAAAATTACATGAATTTGCTATAAAACACATTTTATTAGCTTGTTTATGTAATTCATTTGCTTTTTCTAACATTTTAGCATCTGTAATTGTAACTTTTGGTTGTAAAGTTACCCCGGTAAACTTTCCGCTTCCATCTTTAGTTTCTTCCATAGTGCCAATAGCATTATCTACATAAGAATTTACCACAATTTTATGTGTAGAGCATAAATGTAAATACCATAGCATATGACAAGAAGATAAGGAAGATAAAAAAAGGTCTTCAGGATTATATTTTGTTTTATCACCTAAAAATGAGGGATCTGATGATCCTTTAATTTCACCGTATTTATGATTTGCTGTTATTGTATGGTTTCTATTATAAGATGTATAGTTTTGGGTACCATTACCCTCATTACCCGTCCACGATACTGTTATCTCGTAATTGTGTTTTTTCATTCTTATAACTATTTATTAGCTGCTATTTTATACCACACACCATAATTGCAAAGGTACACAACAATAACTATTAGGTTAACAACATACATTTTATTTTACTACAAAGCTTAGCTACTTTAGTAGTGTAATTAAAACGTAAATAAATTTTTCATTTTCATATAGTGTTCTCGTAAAAAGAGTCTTGTTTTTGCCAACAAGACTCTTTTTCAATTTAAAAACACTTACATCTTAAATTTTAAGGAATCCATTTGTTTTTTCCAAAGTCTGGCTTACGCTTTTCTAAAAATGCATTACGCCCTTCTTTAGCTTCTTCTGTCATATACGCCAATCTAGTTGCTTCACCTGCAAAAACTTGCTGCCCAACCATACCATCATCTGTTAAGTTCATTGCAAACTTTAGCATTTTTATAGATGTTGGCGATTTTTCTAGTATTTCTTGTGCCCACTCATATGCAGTATCTTCTAACTCATCATGTGGTATAACAGCATTAACCATTCCCATTTCATAAGCATCTTGAGCAGAGTAATTACGACCTAAAAAGAAAATTTCTCTAGCTTTTTTCTGTCCAACCATTTTAGCTAAATACGCAGAACCATATCCTCCATCAAAACTAGTTACATCTGCATCTGTTTGTTTAAATATTGCGTGTTCTTTACTTGCCAAAGTTAAATCGCAAACCACATGTAAACTATGGCCACCACCAACAGCCCAACCAGGAACAACGGCAATTACCACTTTTGTCATAAAACGTATTAAACGTTGAACTTCTAAAATATTTAACCTGTGCATACCATCTTCTCCAACATACCCTTGGTGACCTCTTGCCTTTTGATCTCCACCACTGCAAAAAGAGTATACACCATCTTTACTAGATGGGCCTTCTGCAGATAATAAAACAACACCTATAGATGTGTCTTCTTGTGCATCATAAAATGCTTTGTACAGCTCACTTGTAGTTTTTGGTCTAAACGCATTACGTACATCTGGTCTGTTAAACGCTATACGCGCTACACCATTGCACTTTTTATACGTAATATCTTCAAACTCCTGAGCTACTTTCCACTCAATATTTTTCATTTGTATAAATTTTAGGCTTCGTTTTTCTTTTCTTTTTCTGCTATCCATTTAGATAAGTATTTTGTACTCATCATACTATGGTGCTGTAGTAAACTACCAATAAAATTGGTGTTTCTATGCTTTTTTATATCTTTTTGCAAAGTACTAATTTTATTAGATAATTTATCCTCTAATTTAGATTTAGCGTAATATGTATTTAGAATTTGTTCACCATTTTTTTGAGCTTGCAACCATTTAGTTTCATTGGTATACAAGCTTATAGCAGATGCAACAAAACTGTTAACTGTAGTTGATATCTCTCCACTCCAAGGTAAATCACCGTGCATACCCTCTGCTCCTATTTGTGTGGTTACACTAGGTGTACCGTTACACATAGCGTCAACCAACTTGCCTTTTATGCCAGCACCAAAACGCAACGGAGCTAAATTTACTTTAGTTTGTTGCATAATTTGGTTTACATTTTCTCCCCAGCCATGCACAAGAAATCCTGTTTTAGGGTTATGCTTTTCTGTAATTTGCTGCGGTAAATAAGCCCCGTAAATGTGTAGGTTTACTTCTGGTAGCTCTTTACGTATTAACGGCCAAATTTCTTTATGTAACCACAACACAGCATCTACATTAGGTTTGTGTTTACCATTACCAATGCAAACAAAATCTTTTCTGTTTTTAAACAGCGGAAAATTAGTGCTTACACTTGTGTTTAACATAAAAGGAATATGCAGAAACAAAGAACTATCAATTTTAAAAGTATTTATTAGTAACTGCTCTTCATACATAGAAATTAGTAAAGAAAAATCGCAACGGTAAATGCTTGCAATTTCTCTCTTTGTAATTTCTTGCTCCTTTAAAAGCGTTTCTGTTACTGTACTATTTCCTTTTTTAAAAGCTTCTTCTCTTGTTTTTCGTAAAAAATGAAGATCCTCTGTATCTAAAATTCGCAATGCATTTGGTACAACTTGTGCTACGCGCCAACCAAATTGCTCTTCTGTTAAAAACCGATCGAAAACAACAATATTAGGATTTAAATCGCTTATAAAATCATTAAAACTAGCGTTATTAAGCTGTATTTGCTTTTCTGATACTCCTAAAGATGAAAAATCTACAGAGTACACAGATTTAGCTGCTGTACTGGCAAATGTAACCGTATAATTTTGTTGTTTAAAATATGTAATAAGCTGAAGAATTCTACTGCCAGCTGCCGTTGTTGTAGGCTCTGGCCATACAAAACCAATAAATAAAACATTTTTCACGCTAAAGGATTTACATTTTAGATGAAAATTTTTGAGAAATGCTTAATCGTAATTTACGCTCATAATCCTCCTCTAGCCACTCTTTATAGTTCTTAGTATTATTCATAATACAGTAAGAATATTGTCTAACACGGTACTGTATTTCTTCTTTAAGCTTCTTAGCCAAAATACGTGCATCAAAAACATCTTCACTATTTTCTACACATATTTTAGCGTGCTGCTCTATACTTTTTTCCAAGACCGATTTAGACTTTAATCCTTTAGCAAAAGCAGCCTTATATTCGGCTTTAATATCAAAAAATATGTTTTCAGATTTAGAAAATTCATCTCGTAAAGCTTGAGGCATTTCATAAACAAAATCGCGTTCTATTTCTTCATCATTCTTAATATTTTCTAAGAAAAAGTCAGGGAAATGAAAGATTTCTTGCCAGTCTATAGGCTCACTCCACAATCCAAATCTTTTTGTATTGTTTCCTAAATCTATAACCGTAAACTCATTTTTATTCTCTGTAACACGAGAACCACGACCAATCATTTGAAAATACAATGTTAAAGACCTTGTTGCTCTGTTTAATATAATGGTTTCTACGGTAGGCTCATCAAAACCAGTAGTTAATATGCTAACCGATGTTAATATGGCATCTGGTGTTATAGAAAACCACTCTAGAATTTCTTTACGTTCTGCTGCAGAATTTTTATTGTCTAAATGACGTATGTTGTAACCTGCTTTTTTAAAGGTTTCATATACGTAGTATGATGTACTAATACCGTTGTTAAAGATTAGTGTTTTAGTACCTTTTGCTAATTCTTCATAAGAAGATAATAGCTTACTTTGCATAGTTTGGTTGCTATACAACTCATCTGATGATTTAACGGTATAATCGCCATTAATACCCAGTTTTAAAGTTTTTAAACCAACATCATAACTATATTGGTTAGCTCTAGATAAAAAGTTACGTTTAATTAAAGATTGTATAGACTCGCCAATGATTAACTTTTTATAATTGTCTTTCATTGGTAGCTTAATATTAGAACTAAGCGGTGTTGCCGTTACACCAAGTATAGATGAGTCTTTAAAGTATTTAAATAACTTACGAAAAGAGTTGTAGTGAGCCTCATCAATAATAACAAGTCCAATATCTTTTAGCTCTACATTATCTTCTTGTAATCTATTATTTAGTGTTTCTACCATAGCTACAAAGCACATATAGCTATTTTGATCATTTAAATCTTTAACACTACTATTTATCACTTTATTTTCTACGCCAAAACTGCTTAACATTTTAGACGTTTGCGCACTTAGCTCTATTCTGTGAGTTAGTACTACAACTTTTTTATTTTTTTGAGCTATATATCTACGGGCAATTTCAGAAAAAACTACTGTTTTTCCGCCACCGGTAGGCAATTGATACAACAAGTTTGTACCAACAGGATTTTCATCAAAATATGTGAATATTTTGTTTAAATCCTCTAGTTGGTAGTCGTATAATGTTTTTTCTGTAGTTGTTCTCTGTTCTTCCAAATTGGATAACCTATTTTGTAATTAATCGTAGAAAAACGATGTATTTAAGTTTAAAAATAAACCTTGCTAAATTAGGCGATTTTTGTTCTTTTAGAAAACATTAGAGCATAAAACTGATAAAAAATGCTGATAAATAAAGATAATTACATTTAATCTATAGCATCTAAAGCTCTAGAAAATCCGTCAGAAAACATCCAATTATTATCTTGTGTGTGTTTATAAATAACTAAAATACGATCTTTAAACTCTGGTAAAATTGCATTAAGAGCAATGTACTGTATAGCTTGCTCAAAAGAGTTTAGCATACTTTTGTAAAAAGCATCTGGTACATTTTTGTGTACAGAAAATTCTTGAGCAATTTCTAAATTATACAGCATAACATCTGCAACCAAAGGGGCATCTACCCCTAGCAATAAAAAGTTTTTTATATATTTTTGAGCTACAGATCTGCGTGCTCTAGGGCGTTTACGTTTTACAGGAAAATACTCATTACCTATTTTTAACTTGGCTTCTTGTACTAGTTTTTCTTCTTTTGGGTTAAAAACAAAACTATAATAAGCTTTAACAGCCGGAAACTTCTCATAAAGTCCTAATAACTGTTCTTCTAATTCGCTTTTTTTTAATTCTGATAAATATTTTTTTAAAGCTCTTTTACTCATACAAAAATCTATAAGCCCGAAAGTTACCAAATAAAATAAACCTGCAATAATTTATTTATAAGCTGCTAAATTTACAAAAAGTAAGTTTTTTATTAATAAGTAATGTATAAACAGTATGTTAAATGTTTGGAAAATAACATTTTAAAATGTATACTGTAGTTTTAAACTTTAAATTAACAGAACAGATATATGAGGCAACTAAAGATCATCAAACAGGTAACTAACAGAGAATCAAAATCATTAGATAAATACCTGCAAGATATCAGCAAAATAGATCTAATTACTGCCAATGAAGAAGTAGAGTTAGCTCAAAAAATACGTGCTGGTGACGAAGCCGCACTAGAAAAATTAACAAATGCAAATTTAAGATTTGTTGTTTCCGTTGCTAAACAATATCAAAATCAGGGTCTAAAATTACCAGATTTAATTAATGAAGGTAATGTAGGTTTGGTAAAAGCTGCTAAAAGATTTGATGAAACCAGAGGTTTTAAGTTTATTTCTTATGCTGTATGGTGGATTAGACAGTCTATTTTACAAGCCCTAGCAGAACAGTCTAGAATTGTACGTTTACCACTAAACAAAATTGGTTCTATAAATAAAATTAAGAAAGCATTTTCTTATTTAGAACAAACACATGAAAGACCACCTTCTGCAGAAGAAATAGCTAAGGAGTTAGAGTTGTCTGTTAGTGAAGTAAAGCAATCTATGAAAAACTCTGGGAGACACGTATCTATGGATGCGCCTTTTAAAGAAGGAGAAGATTCTAACCTATATGATGTTATAAAATATGGTGAATCTCCTAACCCAGATGAAAAATTAATGCATCAATCTTTAAATACTGAGATTAATAGAGCATTAGAAACATTATCTCCTAGAGAAGCAGATGTTGTTAAGTTGTATTACGGTATTGGAGATAAACATTCTATGACTTTAGAGGAAATAGGTCAAATTTTTGATTTAACACGTGAGCGTGTAAGGCAAATTAGAGAAAAAGCTATACGTAAGCTTAAGCACAACTCTAGAAGTAAAATATTAAAAACATACTTAGGGTAGTTTTTTAAATATATTTAAAAAAAAGAGCAACTAAATTAGTTGCTCTTTTTTTTATGCTTTTTACAGTGTAAATACGCCACTAAGAATAATTTAGCTTGGTAATATTTACTTCTGATAGAATTTCATTTAGGCTCTCTACAAATGATAAGTAAGCCGAGTTGTTTTGGTGTGCCATAACAAAAGATTTTGGGGTTTATTAAAATATTTAAATAACAACTACAGTTATATGTAATCTAATTCTACTAATTCATTTAGACTTAAAATTTCGTTTAAATCGTGTAAGAAGTTAAGGTATTCTTCTCCGTAAGTATCGTATAACATAATAAGTAGGTTATTTGGGTTTCTAATCTGGTTTAAAACTACTGAAACACTTTTGTTGTTACAATAAAATGTGGTGAACTTATTATTTTTTGTTGTGAAAACATGCCTTTAATATTATCACCAATTAAAAATTAAAAGAATTACAATTCTTCTTCAGCTAATCTTAATAGCTCTTCATCTAACTGTTGTTCTACCAAAGGAAATTCGTTTATAAAACAATTGTAAAGAAAGTTTAAATGTTTTACATCTACATCGTCTTTAATTGCATTTTCCATTTGCAAAACACTTTCAAATAAAGCATCGGTTTTCATCATTTTTAAACCTGCTTTTATTTTGTGTGTAGCAAATTTTAAAGCCTCATAATCTTCATTTTTTATATGTACTATTGCTTTACCTATAAATTCTAAGGCATTATTTTTAAACAGCTTAACTAACTCCTGAAGCATACTTAAATCTCCCATACACTCATTTAAAACTGGTGTTAGGTTTAATTTACGTGTTTCTCCGTGATCATTAATATGATTACTTGTTAATGTTTCCATGCTTGCATTTTTTTGTAATTGCTCCAATAAAGTATTTAGTAACTCTTCAGAGGTGTAGGGTTTTAATAAAAAATTAGTAAAATTTGAGGTGTTGAATTCTGTACTTTTTTGTATTTCTTCATCTGCAGTAACAGCAATTATTGGGGTATTGCTAATTCTTACATTGTGGTGTGTTCTAATTATTTCTGCTATTTCATCGCCATTTTTTTCTGGCATTCTCATATCCATTAAAATTATGTCTATGATGTTGTTTTCTAAAACTTCTAATCCGTCTTTATAATTGTCGGTAACAAAAGATGTACACTGCCATTTGTCTAACTTAAATTCTAGTAACTTTTGGTTTAGTTTGTTATCTTCAAACACCAAAACATTAATACCACTAATATTAGCAATATTAAATGCTGTAACTGGTTTTAGAGGTTTTTTAAATGGTATTGTAAAAGTAAAAGTTGTACCAACAGACTCTCTGTTAGATACATAAATGGATCCGTTAAGAGATTCTACTAACTCTTTGGCAACATTTAAGCCTAAACCAAGTTTAGATTTATCTTGACTATAAATATCAAAAATTTGTGAAACTTTATCGTCAGAAATACTTCCATTTGTATCGTTTACATTAAACTCTACAATTACATTATCTGTATAATTTTCTTTAACTGCTGCAGTAACTAAAATTTGACCTTTAGCAGTAGTTTGTATGCTGTTGCCTACAATATTTAGTAATATTTGAGATAATTTAGACGGATCGCCTATTAACTTTTCTGGTATAGATTTATCTATTTCTTTATTTAAGATAAGCTCATTATTGGTAATTAATGTATTACATAAAAACAATACATCATTAACTACATTTTTAAACTTAATAGGAATGCTTAAATTACTATCTGTAGTGTTAGTTGTAAAACCAATTAAATCCTCAGAAACACTTAATATAGTATTAGATGTAGCCTGTATCTCCTTCACTATTTTTTCTTGTTCCATAGTTAAGTTGCTTTTTAATAGTTTTTCTGTATTGTTTAATATACCATGTAACGGTTTCTTAATTTCGCTATTAGCCTCAGTAATTAATTTGCCTTGTAATGTATTTTGTGAAGATGAGGAAGTTGCTTGTGCATTACTCCTATTAACAAGTAGTTTTTTAAAATTGTTTAAAACACCCCTAAGCGCGTCTGCTTGTTTAACAGACAACTCGTTAAAAGAAAAACTGTCTAATTTTTCTTGTAAACTTGATAATGAAGTATGTAAGTCTTTCAATTTCAATTTAGGGAAATTTACGTTGTTAAATCTTAAATTAATTTTATTACAATGTAAATCTCAATATTTAACAGTGTACTACCAATTAAATGTTATATAGGTATCTTTTTTTGTTGTGAAACTCCCTTATTTGTAAGTTATTAGTTTTTAAAAGTTGCTATTAGCCGTTTTTATTGACCTTTTACCCTATTTAAGCTTAATTTTTAAACTAAAAAGTTAGGTGTTTATTTAGGTTGATATAAAAAAAAGCCTTAGTTATAAACTAAGGCTTTTATAAATTTTAAATGTGTAGTCTTATTTTGCTAGTCTATCTCTAACATATTCAATTTTTGTTTTCCCGTGAGGTTTTGGTTTTCCGTTTTCATCTAAATTTACCATAATAATATTGTCTACTGTCAATATTGTTTCTCTAGTCATTTTATTACGTACCTCGCAATTTAATGTTAATGATGAAACACCAAACTTTATAACTTCTATTCCTATTTCTACAATGTCTCCCTCTTTAGCAGAGCTCATAAAATTAATTTCAGACATGTATTTGGTAACCACTTTTTTGTTTTCTAATTGTATAATTGTATACAAAGCAGCTTCTTCATCTACCCACGCTAATACTTTACCTCCAAAAAGTGTTTTGTTAGCATTTAAATCTCCTGGTTTAACCCATTTTCTACTGTGAAATCTCATAATATTACGATTTAGATTACAAAATTAGGTATTAAAATAAGGTTAGACTATTATCTAACAAAGTTTTAGGAATTTTTAAATTAGAGTCAACTTTTTTGTTTAAACTGTTAATAAAACTAGCTGATAACAGAGGGGATTCTAATTCCATATTTTGATGCACAAAAAAATGACAATTTTTAAGCCCCTTTTCTTTCCAGCTTTCTAATTTAGATGCCCACTCCTCTAACCTATCATAATCACTCTTATGGTTAGCACCAACAAAACGTATAAAAGCTTCGTTGTTTGTTAGTCTCATATGCAACAAATCTCTTCTTCCTGCAGTATCTACAATTACATTAGCTATATTATTTTCTTGTAACAAATAATACAATTCTTGTGCTACAGTTGTATTTGCAAACCAATTTGGGTTCCTAAATTCTATAGCTAATTTAAATTCTTTGGGCCAATATTTTACAAACTGTACTACTTTATCCCATTCAGTAATATCAAAATTTGTGTGTAATTGTAAAAATATTGTTCCTAGTTTTTCTTTTAAGGTTGATGTAGCTTCCAAATACCTATCTAAAATAGGGTAAACATTAGCGTTTAACCTATTAATATGACTAATTTCTTTGGTTATTTTAGGATAAAACTTAAAGTTGCTAGGTGTTTTATTGTACCATTTTTGGTACTGTTCTTTTGGAAAAACCCTGTAAAAAGTAGCATTCAATTCTATAGAATTAAATTGTGATGCATAATATTTTAATTCGTCTTTTGTTCCCCTAGGATAAAAGTTTTTTAAATCTTGTTTATTCCATTTTGCACAACCAACTGAAACATTAAAATTACCGCTATCAGAAAACTTTTTTAATACTGCAGCAGTATCTATATGATCTTTAGGTAGTTTAAAATCTATTATTTCAGGATTGGTTACTTTTCCAAATTTCATTTTTAATACCTTTTTGTTAAATGTTCATAACCCAGTTAAAAACTATATTTAAGTAATAATTATTTAATTAGATGTTGTTGTATCTTTAGTAAAACGCTAGTTATGAACCAAAGATCTACAGATCTCTTGCGTATTAGGCCAGAGATTAAAGCTACTAAAATAGTAGCAGGAATTAGTAATGACGAACTTTTTCAGAACAAAACAATTAGACCTATTCTTAAATTGCAAAACGATTTAATTCTGGTTGTTTTTAAAAACTACATTAAAAAACACAAAAACAAATTTTACAACCTTTCTTTAGAAAAAAGACTAGAGTATATTGAAAATGCAATACAAAGAGACATTAAATTTAGAAATGCTCTTAAAGGCATAATTATAGGTCAGTTTACTGTAGAGGAATATGAAACCTATACACTAAATTCATCTGCACTTAATAAAAGAATGATGTCTATGGCTATTACAAGGCTCAAAGACCAATTACAGTACTTTGATGAGCCCGTTTTAGTCTAAAATAGACTCTCCATTTAAATTAGTTGTTAATACATCGCTCATTAAATCAAAAAATGGCCTTATTGTAGCAAACGATTGATTTACTGTATCTAAAAAATTAGAAGACAATACTTCTTTATCTGTAAATTCTTTGGTAAAGATGTATTGTTTTTTACGTATTAAGTCAATATCATTGTGCTCAACATCAAAACCTTTGGGAGCTCTTTTTAATTCATCACCAGCTAATTCTCCCCATACAGCTTTAAATTTTTTAGAACCTATTGCTTCTCTAAATTCAGACGCATCAAGCTCTAACTCTTTTCTTATTCTAAATAAATCTTCTTTATTAGGAGCCCAAAAACCAGTAGCAATAAAACTATTACCTGGTTCTATATGTACATAATAACCACCTCTTAAACGTGCTCCTGCCCTAGTAAAAGAACCCGCTAAATGTACTTTATATGGGGTTTTGTTTTTAGAAAAACGTACATCTCTATAAATTCTAAAAACTTTAGATTTTTCAATATCATCATGTTCATTAAGTTTTTCTTCTAATAAAGTAATAAACCCTTTAAAGGCATTTTCTTCAATCTTAAATTCTTCTTTATGCTCTAAAAACCACTCCCTTGTATTGTTTTCTTTAAGCTTATTTAAAAAACTAAAGGTATTTTTAGAGATTACATCATTTTTCATAAAAATCTTACTAATCTATTATTTATGCTAAAGTTAACTGTTTTTAAAAGTTTATTTATCTAAATAATGGTTAATTTTGATAGTTGAATACATTACATATGACACTAAAATCTGTAATTAAAGAGATAGAGTTGCATAAAAAGCAACCCAATTTAAACTTTAGTTTAAAAGAAAAAACAGAAGTTTTTACCCAAAAGCTTTTTTATACTTTGTTTGATACACAAACACCTGTTGCTAAAAATTTAGAAGAGTTAGAGCTGCAGTTTGATGAACTTGTGAATCTTTCCTGCTGGAAATTAGAAAAGCCTTGTAAAAAGATTTGGGATAAATACGTGGTTACCTTACCTCGCATATTAGAAAAGCTTAATTTAGATGCAGAGGCTATTGTAAACTGTGATCCTGCTTCACTATCTATAGAAGAAGTGTATATGGCATATCCTGGATTTTACGCTATAGCTATTTACAGGTTAGCTCATGAGTTACACGCTATTGGTTTTCCTTTAGTACCGCGTTTAATGACCGAGTATGCACATAGGCTTACTGGTGTAGATATTAACCCAGGAGCTAAAATTGGAAATTCATTTTTTATAGACCATGCTACTGGTGTTGTTATAGGAGAAACAGCAGTTATAGAAAACCACGTAAAAATATACCAAGGTGTTACTCTAGGCGCTTTATTTGTTGCTAAAAACTTAAAGCAAACCAAAAGGCACCCTACCATTAAAAATAATGTTACAATTTATGCAAATGCCACTATTTTAGGTGGTGACACTATTATAGGAGAAAATACTATAATTGGTGGTAATGCATGGGTTACTAGCTCTATACCTGCAAACTCTAAAGTTTTTCATAAAACAGAAATTAAAATTAAAACTACACAAAATGTCTAATACTATTCTAGATTTAATAGGTAATACACCCTTAGTTGAGTCTAAAGTTTTAAATACAAACCCTAACGTTAGACTTTTTTTTAAGTTAGAAGGAAATAACCCTGGAGGAAGTGTTAAAGACAGAGCTGCTTATAATATGATTAAGAGCGCTTTAGATAGAGGTGATATTGATGAAAACACTAAACTTGTTGAAGCTACAAGTGGTAATACAGGTATTGCGTTAGCTATGATTGCTGGTATTTTTAAATTAGATATAGAAATTGTTTTATCTGAAGGATCTACCAAAGAGCGTATACAAACAATGCGTGCTTATGGTGCTAAAGTAACTTTAACACCTGCAAAAACCGGAATTTTAGGTGCTAGAGATTATGCAGATGAGCAAGTGAAAAAAGGCGCTGTAATGCTTAATCAGTTTGGAAATAACGACAATTGGAAAGCTCATTACAAATCTACCGGACCAGAAATTTGGAGAGATACTAATAAAGAAATAACACACTTTGTATCATCTATGGGTACAACGGGCACTATAATGGGAACATCTACCTATTTAAAAGAGCAAAACAGTAACATACAAATTGTTGGCGTACAACCAAAAGAAGGTGCAAAAATTCCAGGAATACGCAAATGGCCACAAGAATATTTACCAAAAATATTTGATGCTTCTAAAGTAGATCAAATTATAGATGTTAGCCAAGAAGAAGCAGAACAAACTACACTTTTATTAGCTAAAAAAGAAGGTATTTTTGCTGGTGTTAGTAGTGGTGGCGCTGCTTTTGCTGCTGCAAAACTGGCTAGTACATTAGATAGTGGCACTATTGTGTCTATAGTATGTGATAGAGGTGACAGGTATTTGTCATCTGGCTTATTTGGATAAAATACTTTAAAGATGATGTTTACCTTAATTTAAACATCATCTTTAAAATCTAAACTATGCAACATTAATCCAGATCCTGGAGCAACAAAAACAAACTTAGTTGTACTATTGGGCTTTAAAGCCTCTTCAATATCAGAAAGAGTAACTTCTCCTTTTCCGAGCTGAATTAAAGCTCCCATAAGCATACGTACTTGGTACCGCATAAAACCTTCTCCTTTTATATGAAAAGCATAAGATTTTTTAGGAAAAAAATTTGCTTTTAAAATGGTGTTCTCTTTTATTTCTGCTGAATTTACTTTACGTATAAATTTTCCGTTTTCTTTAGGCTTTGCAGTAAAACTTTTAAAATTATGTGTACCAACAAATAAGCTTGTTGCTTTTTTCATTAAATCTAAATCTAAGTCGTCTTGTATATTTGCCATAAAAGGCGCGGTATACGGATGATTTTTTTCTCCAAATGAAAACAAATACACATATTCCTTTTCTTTGCTGTGCTGTATTATATTAAACTTTTCTTTTACGTGCTTTACACTAACAATTCTAATATCTGACGGTAGATTTTTATTAAAGTCCTTTAAAAAAAAATCTAAATCTTGTAACGGTTCACCATCTAAAAAAAGCTCAAAAGCAGCATCTAAAGCAGACACTTTTGCATCTGTACGGCCTGCTCCTAAAATTTTATATTGACGTTCTGGTAGTATAAATTTTAGTGTTTTAGCAAGCATACCTTCAATAGTTTTATAGCCTGGTTGCTTTTGCCATCCACTAAATCTGTAGCCTAAAAATTGTAGTCTTATTAAATAGTACTGTTTCTTTTTTTTCACATCAGCAAAAGTATGCATAAACTAAACATTAGAAAATAACTTTTTTTTTGTATTTTACAATTAATTAACAAAACAACCAACCAAAATGACTAACGCATCAACCACAAGTAAAATCCCTACTTGGTTTTATATTATAGCTGTAGTGGCTTTAATTTGGAACTGTATGGGAGTAGTAGCATATTTAGCAGAAGCTTTTATGTCTGATGAAATTTTTTCTTCCTTTACCAAAGAAGTACAAGAGTTATACAACAAAAGACCTTCATGGGTAACAGGGGCATACGCAATAGCCGTTTTTGGCGGTGTATTAGCAAGTATGCTTTTGTTATTGCGTAAAAAACTGGCTAAAACAGTATTTTTAATTTCTTTAGCTGGTGTAATTGCTCAAAATGTTTACACTTTTGTTATTAGTGATGCTCTTAATGTACTTGGCACCTCCTCTATTTATTTTCCTATAGTGATTGTAGTAATTGCAGTTTTATTGTTTTTATTTTCAAATTACGCAACAAAAAAAGGTTGGCTCGCTTAGTTTTTAAATGGTTTTTGTATTTGTACAGTTGCACATAATCTATACAAGAATACCGTTTATCTATGCTAATACAGTTACCCTTATATTTTTGTTTTTAACCGATTTTATTAAACTTAATTTAACATATGGTATAATTTTGTGTTAAATCAAACATAGAGCCCCCCAGCTTTTTATACTCTATTTATTATTATATGAAAATACCGTCTATAAAAATTTCTTGGAAGTTTTCTGTCTTGTTATCTGTACTTTTATTACTAATTGTATCTTTTTCTAATTTTTACGGGTTATTAACAGACAAGTTTCATTTTAACAAAGCAAGTAGTTATTTCTTTATTCTTTTAGCTACAGTACATATTATTTATTTGTATGCTTTTTGGTTTAAACTCACAGAAAACGAGTACCCAGACAAAGAAATGAGAAACTTAGAATATGGGTTTTATGCCATATTTGCTTATTATGTATACAAAATGGTAGATATAGCTAGCATTGTTTTTGGATACAGTTCATATAACGATCTTATTTTACCAGATCACTTTTTACCTGTAGGAATAGTTATTGTACTTGCTTATTTAGGCTTATGTTTAATTACATTACAAATATTTTCTATTCGTAAAAATAAAATTGGTAACTATAGTACAGATTGTTATGAAGAGGAAGATTTAGATACTTGGCCTTAAAAAAACTAAGACAAAACCAATACAAACATATATAAAATAGCCTCTAGATTTTCTAGAGGCTATTTTTATTGACTAAAACAAATTATCTCTTAACCCAACCTGTTGGAAAAGAGTCACTGTTTAAACTTAAAGCATGTGTTGTTGGTGCAGTTTCTTGTCCTGACGTGCCTACTAATGGTTTTAGTAAAAATGGAGCCGGACTATTATCTGGAGATGGTTCTACAGAAATAACAACCGTTTTACCTCTAACATCTAAAGGAAAAGTAAAGCCTGTAGGTGCATTGTTAAAGAAATCTTCACCAGGAATTGGAGGTCCAGGATTAGCTCCACTAAAAGGATTACCAGAATCTTCTGCTTGTACTGTAGGATCCATAAATGTACCAGTTGTAATTGGTCCATCTTCACCTACTACCCAACCTTCATAAACCCAACCATCTGGTAAAATTGGTAATTCTAAGCCAGTTGCTGGTGGTGCGCCTGGTATACCAAACCAAATTCCATATTGGTCATTACCATTATTCATTCCATCATCTTCATCAGTAGGTGTTCTTAAAAAGAATTCTCCGCTTGCACCTGTAAAATCGCCTACTAAATCTGTAATGCTAACAGTTGCTGTTTCTGCTGCAAATGCCCCAGAAAGTAACTTTGTAGTAGCAGGTGCAGGATCATTATCTACAGCAGGTTCTATAGATAAAACATAAGCTGTTGCTTGGTCTAGTGTTTCAGCATCTACACTAAAAGATGTTTTAGAAGGGTTTCCGTTACCATCTACAGTAAATACACCTGTAGATACCGGAGCTCCATTTACTATTATCCAACCTTCATAAACATAATCGGCACCAAGGTCTTCTAAACCTTCAATACCCATAGTTAAGTTTTTTGTTTGTGGTTCATTTGTGTCATCATCCTTATCACAACTAACTACTAAAGCAGTTGCCATAAATAATAAAAGTAATTTTTTCATTTTTAGAGTTTTTAAGATTATGACACAAATTAACGGGTTGTTTTTAACGATGAAATCACAGAAAAGTAAACTTTACATCCAATTTTGTAAGGTATTTGTGATAACTTCTACATTTTATTAAGATAAAAGCTGTAAAAACCTTAATTTCATTGGCAACTTAATCTTTTTGGCTTTGTGATAGCTTTGTGATATATATTAACTTCTTTGCAACCATATTATGAAACAGATACTTATTATTGAAGACGATCCAGAAATTATTCAATTACTGGAAATACATTTAAAAGATATGGTGTATACCACAACTAAAGCTATGGATGGTGAAACTGGTCTAAATTTAGCTTTAGAAAACGATTATGATCTTATTTTGCTTGATCTAACTTTACCTATTATGGATGGTATTGAGGTTTGTAAAAAACTAAGAATCAAAAAAAATACTCCTGTTATAATGCTTACTGCCAAGTCTGAAGAAATTGACCGCGTGTTAGGTTTAGAAATTGGTGCAGACGATTATTTAACAAAACCTTTTAGCATTAGAGAATTGCTTGCACGTATAAAAGCTGTTTTACGTAGGTCTGATGCTCCCAAGGTTGAAGAAAACAATTCTACTACCTTAAATTTTGAAGGACTTTTTATAGATATTGATAAGCGTAAAGTACTACACAACAAACAAAAAATAGATTTATCTCCTAAAGAGTTTGAATTGTTGGTTTTAATGGCATCTAACCCAGGTAGAAATTACTCTAGAACAGAGCTCTTAAATATTATTTGGGGGTATAATTTTGAAGGCTATGAGCATACTGTAAACTCTCATATTAATAGGTTACGTGCAAAAATAGAATCTAATATGGCACAACCAATGTACATACTTACCACTTGGGGAGTTGGCTATAAATTTAATGAAGAAATATAATTATGGGAGCATCAAAAAAAGTTTTAGGCACCAAGCTTATTAAAAAATTATGGCTAGCTTTTATTTTTATTATTTTATTGATGGGAGCTTGTTACGTACTAATAACAGGTTACTTTGCTAATAAATATAATGAAGCTACTATACAAAAAGTAAATGCTAAAGTAGCAAACCACTTAATTGAAGAAAAGTTTCAAAATGCATCTCCTTTTTTAGAAGATGGTAGCGTAAATAAGCCATTGTTTGGAGACTTAATGCATGATATGATGGCGGTTAACCGCAGCATAGAAGTGTATTTACTAGACAGTGCAGGTTCTGTACTTTATTCTGTTGTTTTAAAACATGATGCCAACGAACCTATAAAACACGTTTCCCTTGCCCCAATAAAAGAGTTTATTAAAACAGACGGACAAAAGTATATTTTAGGTGACGACCCAAGAAATACTGAAGAGAAAAAAATATTTTCTGCTGCTCCTTACAAGAGCGGAGATAAAGAGGGATACATTTATATTATTCTTGCTGGTCAAGAGTTTCAAGCCATAAGTAATAGCTTATTATCTCAGTACTTTATGAAGTTAGGTATTGGCGCTACTCTACTAACTATGCTTTTTGCCGCATTATTAGGACTATTAAGTATTTGGTTTTTAACTAAAAACTTACGTGTAATGATTAGTACTGTAAATAAATTTCAGGAAGGAGACCGTACTGCCCGTATCAAAAATCCAGAAAAATCTGATATTGAAGTCTTTGCCAATTCTTTTAATGATATGGCAGATACTATTGTTAGTAATATTGATAAAATACAATCTGTAGATACATTGCGTAGAGAGTTAATTGCTAATGTATCTCATGATTTAAGAACGCCACTTGCTATTTTAAAAGGATATGTAGAAACATTACAAATAAAAAAAGATACACTTACAGAGGTTCAAAAAGATGAGTACTTACAAATTACTCATAATAATATAGATCGTTTATCAAACTTAATAAATCAATTGTTTGAGTATTCTAAACTAGAGTCAGAACAGGTTACTCCTGTAAAAGAACCTTTTTCTATAACAGAACTATCTTATGATTTAATTGAGAAATTTAAAGTAATCGCAGAAAAAAAACAAATTACACTTCAAATGGATGCTTCTAATGAAAATAACTTTGTGTATGCAGATGTTAGTATGGTAGAACGCGCATTGCAAAATTTATTAGAAAATGCTATTAAGTACACAGAACCAAACGGAAAAGTAACACTAGCTATTAAAAAACAAGCTAAAAAAGTAGAAATTAATATTACAGATACTGGTGCCGGAATACCAATTAATGAGCAGCCATATATTTTTGACAGATACAAGCAGCTAGACAAGTCTGAAAAGAAAAGAGGTGCTGGCTTAGGTTTAGCCATAGTTAAGAAAATAATGGAAATGCATGACACCACTATAACTGTACTTAGCAAACCTAAAGAAGGCAGCACCTTTAGTTTTACATTACCTGTGCACTAATGTCTATTTTTTAGTACGGTAACAATATCATTTAATTTAAAGCCTTTTGCTTGTAGTAAAATTAAGTAATGAAATAGTAGATCTGCACTTTCTTCTTTAAATAAGTGGTCATCACTATCTTTTGCTTCAATAACTACTTCTACGGCTTCTTCCCCAACTTTTTGGGCAACTTTGTTAATTCCTTTTCTATAAAGAGATGCTACATAGCTGTCTTTATTTTCTGGGTTTTCTTTACGGTCTGTAATAATATCTTCTAGCGCTGTTAAAAAGCCATAACTGCTTGTGTTTTCTTCTTTCCAACACGTATCTGTACCAGTGTGGCAGGTTGGCCCTACAGGGTTTACAGTAACTAATAAAGAGTCATTATCACAATCTACTTTCATATCAACTAAATTTAAAAAGTTTCCACTTTCTTCTCCTTTAGTCCATAAACGGTTTTTACTTCTACTATAAAACGTTACTTTTTTTGTTTGGTTAGTTTTATCTACCGCTTCTTGGTTCATATAACCAAGCATTAAAACTGTTTTAGTAGCAGCGTCTTGTACTATTGCAGGTACTAAACCATCTGTACTTTTTGTAAAATCTATTGTCATTTTATATAGTATTATAATCTAACAGGTATGCAGTTAGTTTTTAATTCTTCTTTTAATTCTTTTATTTCTATTTCTTTAAAATGAAAAACACTTGCTGCCAATGCTGCATCTGCTTTACCATCTTTAAAAGTATCTGTAAAATGCTGAATAGAACCTGCACCACCTGAAGCTATAATTGGAATATTTAGCTCGGTTGATAATTTAGCTAATGCTTCATTAGCAAAACCATCTTTAGTACCGTCATTGTCCATAGACGTAAACAAAATTTCTCCTGCTCCTCTTTTTTCAACTTCTTTAGCCCAATCAAACAAGTTTAATTCCGTAGGTACTTTACCACCAACCAAATGAACAACCCAGTTGCCATCTATATTTTTAGCATCTATGGCAACAACCACACACTGCGATCCAAATTTGGCTGCTAAGTCGTTTATTAATTGTGGATTTTTAACTGCAGATGAATTTATAGATACTTTATCTGCACCATTTTGCAACAATATATCTACGTCTTCAATTGATGAAATACCACCACCAACAGTAAATGGTATATTTACTTTTTCTGCAACGCGTAAAACTAGGTCTGCTAATGTTTTTCTACGCTCTTCTGTGGCAGATATATCTAAAAAAACAAGTTCGTCTGCTCCTGTTTTTGCATATATTTCCGCTAATTCTACTGGGTCACCAGCATCACGCAAATCCACAAAATTTATTCCTTTTACAGTGCGACCGTTTTTAATATCTAAACACGGAATTATTCTTTTTGTTAACATAATATTTATGGATCATAGAAAAGAGATAAAAAATAGACTTCTATTTTTCTGTACTCTCTATTCTAAATTCTTATTTATTTAATATAAATTCTTCTAACTGCTTCATAGAAATTCTGTTCTCATAAATAGCTTTTCCAATTATGGTACCTTCACAACCAATTTCGGCTAGTTTTGGGAGTTCATCATAAGTAGAAATTCCTCCACTAGCTATTAGTTTTAAACCTTTTTCTGATGATTGTAAAATTTTAGAATACAAATCAAAAGAAGGCCCTTCTAACATACCATCTTTACTAATGTCTGTACATATAACATAGCTTATACCTTGTTTTTGATACTCTTGTATAAATGGCACTAATTCTTCTTTAGATTCTTCTAACCAACCAGAAACAGCTACTTTTTCATCTTTAGCATCGGCTCCTAAAATAATTTTATCTGCACCAAATTTTTCAAGCCAAGAAGAAAATATCTCTCTATCCTTTACTGCAATACTACCACCAGTTATTTGGTTAGCACCACTTTCAAAGGCTATACGTAAATCATCGTCCGACTTTAATCCGCCACCAAAATCTATTTTTAGGTTTGTTTTAGAAGCTATTTGCTCTAAAATCTTATGGTTTACTATGTGTTTAGACTTTGCACCGTCTAAATCTACTAAATGTAAATACTCTATACCGTGAGCCTCAAACTCTTTAGCAACTTCTAAAGGGTTTTCGTTATATATTTTTTTAGTGTTGTAATCTCCTTTAGACAAGCGTACACATTTGCCATCTATAATATCTATTGCTGGTATTATTCTCATTTTTGTTTTTTTGTAAAAAAGTGTAAAGATTTAATTGCTTGTTTACTTTAGACTTAATTAAACTTCTACATTTCCAGAAAATTCATCAAAATTTGCTCTCCTACTTCACTACTTTTTTCTGGGTGAAATTGAGTTCCGTAAAAATTATTTTTTTGTAATGCTGCACTGTAATCTACATCATAATTGGATGTTGCAATGGTTTCGTTAGTAACTGGAGCATAAAAACTATGAACCATATAAATATGAGATTTCTCTTTTACTTTATTAAAAAGATTTGTTTTTAAGTTTGATATCTCATTCCATCCAATTTGTGGCACTTTTACCTTGTTTGAAAACTTCACAACATCAACATTAAAAATCCCCAAACCTTTTGTTTTTCCTTCTTCAGATGCATTACACATTAGCTGCATTCCTAAACAAATACCCAAAACAGGTTGTTTTAAAGTCGGAATTAAAGTATCTAAACCACTAGCACGTAACTTACTCATTGCACTACTAGCCTCACCTACACCAGGAAAAATAACTTTATCTGCAGCTAAAATATCGTCTACATTATCTGTTAAAACGGCTTCAAAACCTAGTCTTTTTATAGCAAATTTAATGCTCTGTATATTTCCTGCTCCGTAATTTATAATTACTATTTTCATTTTAAACTTTAAGTATTATCACTATTTACAGCATTCCCTTTGTACTAGGTAAAACCATTTTTTCTACATCTCTTTTTACCGCCATTTTTATAGCCTTTGCAAACGCTTTAAAAATAGCTTCAATTTTATGATGTTCGTTTACACCTTCTGCTTTTACATTAAGGTTAGCTTTTGCTCCGTCTGAAAACGATTTAAAAAAGTGTAAAAACATTTCTGTTGGCATATCACCAACCATTTCTCGTTTAAAATCAGCTTCCCAAACCAACCAGTTACGACCACCAAAATCAATTGCTACTTGCGCTAAACAGTCGTCCATTGGCAAACAAAAACCATAACGTTCTATTCCTAGTTTTGTACCTAAAGCCTTAGCAAATACTTCTCCTAAAGCAATAGCAGTATCTTCTATAGTGTGGTGCTCATCTACTTCTAAATCTCCATTTACCTTAATTTCTAAGTCCATTTGACCGTGACGTGCCAATTGGTCTAACATATGATCAAAGAAAGACAATCCTGTTTTTATGTCACTTTTTCCTGTGCCATCTAAATTTACATTTATGTAAATATCAGTTTCATTGGTTTTACGTGTAACTTCAGAAACTCTATCTTTTAGTTTTAAGAACTCGTATATTTTCTCCCAGTCATTACTTTCTAAAGCAATAACATCATTTAACTCATCTCTTTTTACTGTAATTTCCCCTGTACCTAAATTGGTTTCATCATTAATAAAAATACCTTTAGAACCTAAATTTTTAGCTAATTCTATATCTGTTAAACGATCACCAATAACAAAAGAGTTCGCTAAATCATATTCAGCAGAAAAATATTCCGTTAACAAGCCTGTACCTGGTTTACGAGTATTTGCATTTTCGTGAGGAAAAGTTCGGTCTAAAAAAACCTTATCAAAAACTACACCTTCATTTTCAAAAGACTTTAAAATAAAGTTGTGTACTGGCCAAAATGTATCTTCAGGAAAAACATCTGTACCCAAGCCATCTTGGTTGGTTATCATTACCAACTCATAATCTAACTCTTTTGCTATTTTTCCTAAATATGTAAATGCTTTTGGATAAAAAATCATTTTTTCAAATGCATCTATTTGCTCGTCTACAGTTTCCTTTATTATGGTACCGTCTCTATCTATAAATAATACTTTTTTCATCTTTTATAGTTCGTTGTAATTCTTTTATAAAAAGAATTACAGTTAGTTATTAATTTGGTTTAGTACGTTTATTAATTGCTTATTTTCCTTTGGTGTACCTACTGTAAAACGCAATGTATTTTCACATAAAGGCTGTGTAGTTCTATTACGTATTACTATTCCTTTTTCTAAAAGCTGATTGTATCTTTTTGTAGCATCGTCAACTTCAGCAAGAATAAAATTAGCGTCAGAAGCATATACTTTTTCAACAAAACCAACTTCAAGTAACACTTTAGATAAAGCTTCTTTTTCTATCATTATTTTAGATACTTCTTGTTTTACAGAATCTATATCTAAAACACGCTCTTTTGCTCGTTGTTGCGTTAATTCGTTTACATTATAAGGAGGTTTAATTTTATTTAAAACCGATATAATTTCTTCTGATGCAATACAAATTCCTAATCGTACACCTGCTAATCCGTATGCTTTAGAAAGTGTTTGTGTTACTATTAAATTAGGGTAATTAGCCAACTGAGTCACCCAACTTTCTTGTGGTGAAAAATCGATATAAGCTTCATCAACCACCACTAAACCATTAAACTCCTCTAACAACTGATGCATTTTTGCAGCTGTAAAACTATTGCCAGTTGGGTTGTTTGGCGAGCATAAAAACAAAATTTTACTATTGTTATTTGCTGTAGCTAAAATTTCATCTACATTAGGTTCAAAATTGGCTGTAAGTAACACCTCTTTATTCTCTATATTATTAATACCAGACAACACCTTGTACATACCATAAGTTGGCGGCAACGTTATAATGTTATCTTCTTTAGGTTCGCAAAAAGCTCTGTAGATTAAGTCTAAAACTTCATCACTACCATTGCCTAAAAGCAAATTTTCTGTTTTAACACCTTTTTGTTCTGCTAAAACAGATTTTAAACTACGCTGTTGCGGATCTGGATACCTGTTTACTCCGTTAGAAAACGGATTCTCATTGGCATCTAAAAAAACCATTTCAGTACCATCAGAAACATACTCATCTCTAGCAGAAGAATATGGACTAAGTCCTTTTACATTCTCTCTAGTTAATTTACCTAAGTTAAAATCTTTCATTATTTTAAACTCTTTAAACGTAATGTAACTGCATTTTTGTGTGCTTGTAAACCTTCTGCATCTGCCATTAACTCTATAGCTTCACCTATTTCTTTTATACCTTGTTCAGATATTTTTTGAAACGTAATACTCTTGGTAAAACTATCTAAATTAACACCACTGTATTGTTTTGCATAACCGTTTGTTGGTAAAGTATGGTTGGTTCCCGATGCATAATCACCTGCACTCTCTGGCGTATAATTGCCAATAAATACAGACCCAGCATTTTCAATTGTGTTTAATACATAATCCTCATTTTCTACACAAACTATAAAGTGCTCTGGAGCATATTCATTAATCAATTGCATAGCCGTTTCTAGCGTTTCTATGTATATAAGCTTACTATTTGCTATGGCCTGTGTTGCTATTTCTACACGTGGTAAAACTGCTAATTGCTTTTCTAACTCAGTTTCTACGTCAGAAATCATTTTTTTAGAGGTCGACACCAATATAACTTGACTATCTGTACCGTGTTCTGCCTGACTTAATAAGTCTGATGCTACAAATGCTGCATTAGCTGTATCATCTGCTAAAACTAACAATTCACTTGGTCCTGCTGGCATATCTATAGCTACACCATATTTGGTTGCTATTTGTTTAGCTACGGTAACAAATTGGTTGCCTGGACCAAATATTTTATAAACTTGTGGTATTGTTTGTGTACCAAACGTCATAGCTGCAATAGCTTGTATACCACCAACTTTATATATTTTAGTTACACCACATAAATTTGCTGCATACAAAATAGCGGGATTAATTTTGCCTTCTTTGTTTGGAGGAGAACATAAAACAATTTCTGTACAACCAGCTATGTTTGCTGGTGTTGCCAACATTAGTATTGTAGAAAATAATGGTGCAGTACCACCAGGAATGTATAAACCAACTTTTTGAATTGGTCGTTTTTCTTGCCAACAATCTACTCCGTTTACTGTTTGTATACTTACCTTACTCGTCTCTTGTGCCTTATGAAAAGCTTCAATATTACTTTTTGCTAATTGTATTGCTTTTTTTAGTTCTTCTGATACTAATTTTTCTGCTTCAACCAATTCTTCAACACTGACAATAGTAGATTGCAAAGAAACACCATCAAACTTAGTAGTGTACTTATTTACAGCTTTATCACCATCAGTTCTAACCTCATTAAAAACAGAAACTACAGTACCTTCTATATCTGCAACAGTTTGTGTTGGTCTTTCTAAAACTTGCTTCCAATCTGCAACAGCTGGATTATCAATCTTATTCATTATAGTACCATTTTTTCAATTGGACAAACCAAAATACCTTCTGCACCTTCTTTTTTTAACTCCTGAATTACTTCCCAGAATTTATCTTTATTTATAACTGTATGTACAGAACTCCATCCTTCTTCTGCTAATGGCAACACAGTAGGGCTACGCATTCCTGGTAATAATGATATAATTGTATCTAATTTTTCATTTGGTGCATTTAACAGTACATATTTAGATTGTCTAGCTCTTAAAACAGATTCTATTCTAAACTCTAACTGACTTAAAATCTCTTTTCGCTCTTCAGATATTTTTGGAGAAACTGCTAAAACAGCTTCGCTAGTTAACATTACTTCTACCTCTTTAAGGTTGTTTTTAAATAATGTACTACCACTAGATACAATATCACAAATACCGTCTGCCAAACCAATATTTGGTGCAATTTCTACAGAACCATTAATAATGTGTAAATCTGCTGTAACACCTTTAGATGCTAAATAATTTTTTACTGTATTTGGGTATGATGTTGCAATACGTTTACCCTGAAAATCTTGTACAGATGTATATTTAAAAGATTTAGGTACTGCTAACGATACTTTACACTTAGAAAATCCTAATCTTTCTGAAAATGTAATGTCTTCTCCTTTTTCTATTAACACATTTTCTCCTATTATAGCAATGTCTACTACTCCGTCTCTTAAATACTGAGGAATATCACCATTTCTTAGGTAAAAAACTTCCATTGGAAAATTTCTTGAAGATGCTTTTAGCTGATCTTTACCGTTGTCTATAGAGATACCACAGTCTTTTAAAATAGCTATGGAATCTTCATTTAAACGTCCGCTTTTCTGAATTGCAATTCTAATTTTAGTCATTCTTTTTTTAGTATGTGTTTAAGAAATCAAAATGGATAAAAACAAAAAACCCGCTTGATTTCTCAAACGGGTTAGATATATGTTTAAACACGGCAAAACACTTCTAGCTCGCTTGATAGCAAGGTGTAAAGTGATGATGATGTGTGTTTTTATTTCTCATTATGGTGTAAAAGTAAAACTTATTTCTTTTATAAAAAAGAGAATTTATAATTTTAGTTCACTATTGATAATTTCTTAACAAATGATTGTAAATTTATTGGTTTCCTAAAATTAATGGTAAACCAGAGTCTCCACTACCAATTACAATTACTTTAGCGTTTGGAGATTCAGACAATTTTATAGTAGCATCTATACCTTTGTCTTGCAAAATTTTATCTGTTAACGATGCACTTAATATTTTGTTTGCATTTGCTTTACCTTGTGCTTCAATAGTTACTTTTTCGGCCTCTTTTTTTGCCGTTACCAGTCTAAATTCATATTCTAAAGACTCTTGTTCTTGTTTTAATTTACGCTCTATCGCATCTTTAATTGTTGGCGGCAATGTTACATCACGCACTAAAATTTCGTTTAATTGAATGTATTCACCATCTACAATTTTTTTTGTTTCATCAAAAATTTCTTGCTGTATAGCGTCTCTTTTACTAGAATATAACTGCTCTGGCGTATAACGCCCAACAACAGAACGGGCTGCAGATCTTATAGTTGGTAATAACACTCTTTGTATATAATCTTCGCCTTTTTCTTGGTGTAACTTTCCTAATTCATTACGTTTTGGTTGAAACCAAGCTGAAGCTTCTAATTTAATATCTAAACCGTTGCTAGAAAGTACATTCATTTTTTCTAATACCTCTTGCTGACGTACTTCATAAATATATACTTTATTCCAAGGAGCTACCACATGAAACCCCTCTCCCATTGGAGGCTCATCTGTAACAACACCATCTCCAAGAGTCTCGTATAAAACTCCTGCGTGACCAGAATCTATTGTCACTGCTGATTTAGAGATAATAACAATAATTAGTATGATAACAAATAATACAGGTAATGCAATTTTTGGTAATCTTTCCATAGTAGTTTTTAAGTTAATCCGTT
This sequence comes from Cellulophaga geojensis KL-A, assembly GCF_000568425.1. Classification (NCBI taxonomy): domain Bacteria; kingdom Pseudomonadati; phylum Bacteroidota; class Flavobacteriia; order Flavobacteriales; family Flavobacteriaceae; genus Cellulophaga; species Cellulophaga geojensis. The sequence goes on along the minus strand of NZ_ARZX01000002.1, from coordinate 20,688 downwards.
GTATTTTCTAATAAACCATTCTATTGCAAATACCAATAAAATAAAGCCTAGTAGAAATTTAAATTCTACCAAAGATACAATATTTTCCTTGCTCTTTTGTGTGGGTTTTAGGGTTTGTTTACTAAGCAATTCCTGTTTTAGACCTTTTGCATTATCAATATAAAATAGACTTGTATTTGTGTTTGTTGCAATACGATTCATTTTCTTGTAATTACTAGAAGTAAATTGCTGCTCTACATCATATTCTAAAATGGTAAAAGTTCCAGATTTTGATGTATTTGTATTTGTTACCGTAGCTGCAAATGTATAATCACCTGCTGGCAAACTACTTAAATCTGCTTTATAATTAAAACCGTTTAAAAGCATTGGAATTTCTTTGTAAATAGTTTTTTCTTTGTTGTTTATTTTTAAAACTATTGTAGCATTTGAGTCAAACTCAAAAGCATCATCAAAAACCGATGCATTAATAACCGCCTCACTACTACCTAAATACACTTGCTTATAATCTAGAGTAAAACTATTTTTAGAGTTACTAGAGGCCAAATACAGAATAATTTTACCTATAAAATCATCAAAAGATTTAAAATCTTTATCATTTCTATAAGTTTGCATCCTCCATTTCCAAATATCTTCTCCAAACAAAAAAACTTGTTTTGTTGTATCAAATTCTGACACTGCCAACAGAGGAGACTCTATAGTAACACCTCTTATTGTTGTTTTTAGAACAGTTAAACTTTCATTTTGCGAAAAAACCGGACTAACATTACTCTGTAAGGGAGGAAAATTAGCTGTAGAAAATTCAGATACATCAAACTTAGAAAAAGAAGAGTTTACCATTGGCATTACCTCTTGGGCAGGAAAACCATCTTCAAAAATATAAGTGTTCTGAACCGAATTTAAAAAGTCCCAATCTGTTTGTAAACCAGTTATAACAAAGGAGTTTTTAGCAGCCGTTTTAGCATAATCTACTATGCTTTTAAAAGCTGTATTAGGCTGATAAAAAATAAAAACATCTGTGTTCTGCCATAAGTTTTTATTAGAATTAGGCTTTAAAATTGTTACGCTACGTTGTTCATTACTTTCTATCGCTTTTTTTAAGGTTCCCAAATCTGGATGTTCAATAGCAGTAACTATTGCAATAGTTGTTTTTTCATCTATAACCTCTAAAGCTACTGTTTTTGTGTTGTTTTGTGTATTCTTTTCATTGGTTAGTGCAGCTACAGAAACCTTAATTTTTTTAACTCCAATAGTTTTAGCATTAATATTAGCACTTATAGTTTTGCTATTTTCTGCTTTACCAAATGATATATTCTGTTTATATACTGTATTACCATTTTCTGTAATAGTCAATAGTTTGGTTACAGGCTTAATTCCTGTATATGAGACATAAACTTCTACAGGATATTTATTATTTAAAAAAGCAAAGTTATTTTTATTTACTTGGTCTATTTTTATATCTGTATAAGATGTAGTATCACCTACAACTACTGGGTAAATTGGTGTTTTATTGTTTAATGATAAAAATTCATAATCTGCACCTAAAGTTTGGTTACCATCTGTTAATAAAACTACTGCTAAATTGACATTCCTGTAAATGTCTGCAGTTGTTTGTAATGCCGCTCCTATATTGGTACTTTGTTCTGCAAATGTTAGTGAATCTTTTATGGTATTTAAATTGTCTCCAAATGAATACGTATCTATTGTAAATTTACCTTTTACGTTAGCATCTAGAGTAAGGCTTTTAAGGAAATCTGTAACGTTTTTGACAGATTTACTGTTTTTTATAGAAGCAGAATTATCTGTTAATATTACAAGTTTTGTTTTTTCTAGCCTATAGGTAGTTTTGGTGATTTTTGGATTAATAAGCAGTAACAACACACCAAAAACACCTAAAAAACGTAAAAAGGAGAGTAAAACAACAAGTTTACCTCTCCTTTTAGTTTTATAATAATATTGAAACAAGACTACAAGCAGCGCAAATATTGCCGCTAAAATTACCCACACTACAGTTGTAATTTGCATGTATTAATTGTCTCTGTTTTTCAATATAAATTTAAATCTTCTATTAAGTTAACATTCCGCCATCTACATTTAGCACTTGGCCAGTAACATAAGCAGACATATCTGAAGCGAAAAACAAACAAGCATTTGCTACATCATCAGGAGAACCACCTCTTTTTAAAGGAATACCATCTCTCCATCCTTGTACTACTTTTTCATCTAACTTATCTGTCATTTCAGTTTCTATAAAACCAGGTGCAATTGCATTACATCTAATGTTTCTAGAACCTAACTCTAATGCAACAGACTTTGTAAAACCAATCATTCCGGCTTTAGATGCTGCATAATTAGTTTGTCCTGCATTACCTTTAACACCAACAACACTACTCATATTTACAATAGAACCTTTACGCTGCTTTAAAAAAGTACGTTGTACTGCTTTTGTCATGTTAAAAACAGATTTTAAGTTAATTTCAATAACAGCATCAAAATCTTCTTCGCCCATACGCATTAATAAATTATCTTTAGTAATACCTGCGTTGTTAATTAGCACATCTATACCACCAAAATCTTCTAATACGTTTGCTACCAATTCTTCTGCCTGAGAAAAACTTGCTGCATTACTTTTATATGCCTTAGCTTTTACTCCTTTAGCAGTTAACTCTTTTTCTAATTCTAAAGCAGGAGCTTCACTAGAGCTATATGTAAAGGCCACATTTGCACCATTATCTGCAAATACTTTTGCTATTCCCATACCAATACCTCTACTGGCACCAGTAATAATTACGTTTTTTCCTTCTAACAATTTCATCTAATAAAATTTTGCGTTGTTGCAAGTCAAATATAGCGTATGTTTTAGACCTTTAAAAGGTATAGTTCTTTTTTTTAATATTGATATTCTAAATCTTTATAACTGTTTATTTATCAATAGTAAAGTAAACTCCTTCATACTCCAAATTGATTTAAATGATGATCTAAATGTTTAGAAAACATAACATTCCACTCTTTGCTAGTTAATTTTCCAAATGAGTGCGACTCTTTATTGTTAAAATGTGCCTCTCCTAAATGCATTGTTTTGTCTAAATAAGATAGTAACCTACTCTTTTCCTCTTCAAAATTTTTACTACTATCAATAATAAATTCAGGTGCTGTTCTTCCATTTTTTTGGTATGGCTTTGGACCAACAACAGCTTTTTTTACAAATGTTTTTAGTAAAAACTTTTTAAATGCATTTGGTTTAGGGCGCTTGTTTTCATAAGTCATTTCATAAGCAATATTACAGTGTGCTAACATTTGTGAAACTTGCATTTTACCCCATAAACCTTTGGTTTCTGGGGTTAGCTTATGTATCCTTTCTTTAGTGTAATTTAAATCGTTTTCTAAAAACAAATTTTTCATAACAAATTGGTTGTGGTTAATACAACTAATGTACATTAATTTAAAGCACAAAAAAAGCGTTTACTAAATTAGTAAACGCTTTTATATGTGTAGTAAAGCTTAAAGGATTAACCCATAACTTCTTTTACTTTTTTACCTATTTCAGCAGGAGAATCTACAACGTGGATACCACATTCTTTCATAATTGCTTTTTTAGCCTGTGCAGTATCATCACTACCACCAACTATAGCACCTGCGTGCCCCATTGTTCTACCTGCAGGAGCAGTTTCACCAGCAATAAAACCAACAATTGGTTTTTTGCTTCCATTCTCTTTATACCACTTAGCAGCATCAGCTTCTAATTGCCCACCTATTTCACCAATCATTACTACACATTCTGTAGCAGGATCATTTATTAAAAGCTCTACAGCTTCTTTTGTAGTTGTTCCAATAATTGGATCTCCACCTATACCAATTGCAGTAGTAATACCTAAACCTTGACGTACAACTTGGTCTGCAGCCTCATACGTTAATGTACCAGATTTAGAAACAATACCTACAGTACCGCTTTTAAATACAAAACCAGGCATAATACCTACTTTAGCTTCACCTGGAGTAATAACACCTGGACAGTTAGGACCAATTAAACGACAATCTTTATCTTTAATATAATCTGAAGCTTTAACCATATCAGCAACAGGAATACCTTCTGTAATAGTAATAATTACTTTAATACCAGCGTTAGCAGCTTCCATAATTGCATCTGCAGCAAATGCTGGCGGTACAAAAATAATAGTTGTATCTGCACCTACTTTTTCAACAGCTTCTAAAACTGTGTTAAAAACTGGTCTTCCTAAATGCTCTTGACCACCTTTACCTGGTGTTACACCACCAACAACGTTGGTACCGTATTCAATCATTTGTTCAGCGTGAAAAGTACCTTCACTACCTGTAAAACCTTGTACAATTATTTTGGAATCTTTATTTACTAAAACACTCATTATATCGTTTGTTATTTTTTTCGCTTCACAAAAATATAGCTTTGTTGGCGATTATTAAAGTATTCTTTGTTTATTTATTTTTAATATTTTGTAAAATAGATGGTATTTTTTTAACATTAGCCAATTGTCTAAGTTTTTCTCTGGATTCTTCTATAGGAGTGCCAAAGTAACTTTTACCACCCACAATAGATTTTGTAACACCTGTTTGCCCCATTACAACTGCTTTTTTACCAATTGTAATACCGCTAGTAGTACCTACTTGACCCCAAAGTGTAACTTCATCCTCTATAATAACACAGCCAGCAATACCTGTTTGTGATGCTATTAAACATTTTTTACCAATTACAGTATCATGACCAACATGTACTTGGTTATCTAGCTTAGAGCCTTCACCAATGGTAGTATTACCAGTTACGCCTTTATCTATTGTACAAAGTGCACCTATGTCTACATTGTTTTCTATCACAACTTTTCCGCCAGACAATAACTTATCAAAACCCTCTGGTCTGTTTTTATAATAAAATGCATCTGCACCTAAAACAGATCCTGCATGTATAGTTACATTATCACCTAAAACACAGTTATCATAAATTGAAACATTAGAATGAATTACACAATTTTTTCCAATAACAACATTATTGCCTACAAAGACATTTGGTTGTATTATGGTATCTTCTCCAATAATAGCAGAGTCTGATATGGTAGAAACTGATTTTTTAAAAGGTTTAAAGTAAGCTGTTAACTTATTAAAATCTCTAAAAGGATCGTCTGATATTAACAATGCTTTACCCTCAGGACAAGCTACTTCTTTATTTATTAAAATAATGGTAGCGTTAGATTGTAAAGCCTTGTCATAGTACTTAGGGTGATCTACAAAAACAATATCACCTTTGGTAACTACGTGAATCTCGTTCATTCCTAAAACGGAAAAACTATCATCACCAACATAACTGCAATTAATAATAGCTGCAATTTGCTTTAAAGTATGTGGAATAGGAAATTTCAAATGTTATTGTACCTAATGTTTATATTTTACAAAAAAGTAAAAGATTTACTCTTTTACACGCTCCATGTAAGAGCCTTTTTCTGTATCAACTTTTATTTTATCACCTTCATTAATAAAAAGAGGCACATTTACTTCTGCTCCTGTTTCTACTTTAGCTGGCTTGGTAGCATTTGTAGCTGTATTACCTTTTACTCCTGGTTCTGTATACGTAACCTCTAAAATAACACTAGCAGGCATATCTACAGATAACGGTAAACTATCTTCTGTATTAAATAAAATAGTAACAACTTCTCCTTCTTTTAATAAGCCAGGTGCATCTAAACTACTCTCTTCTAACGTAATTTGGTTATAATCATCCGTATTCATAAAATGATACGTGGTACCTTCTGCATATAAAAACTGATAAGAACGAGTTTCTACACGCACATCATCAATCTTATGGCCTGCAGAAAAAGTATTATCAATTACTTTACCTGTGGTTACACTTTTTAACTTAGTTCTTACAAAAGCTGGTCCCTTACCAGGTTTTACGTGTAAAAATTCTACAATTTTAAAAATATCATGATTGTATCTTATACACAATCCTTTTCTAATGTCTGATGTTGATGCCATACTTTTATTTAATTTGAACTAAAATAGCCTTTCATAATTCCTCTTTGAGAATCTCTAATAAACTGAAGAATTTCGTCGCGTTCTGGAGTTGCTTCCATTTCTGCTTCAATAATTTCTACAGCCTGACTATTGTTATAATTTTTCTGATATAATATTCGGTAAATATTCTGTACTTCTCTAATTTTTTCTGAAGAAATACCTCTTCTACGTAAACCTACAGAGTTTATACCTACATAAGATAATGGTTCTCTGGCAGCTTTTACATAAGGTGGCACATCTTTACGCACTAAAGAACCACCTGTAACAAAAGCGTGGTTACCTATAGATACAAATTGATGAACCGCTACTAAACCAGCCAATACAACATTGTCTCCTACTGTTACATGACCTGCTAAAGTAGAATTGTTAGAAAAAATACAATTGTCTCCCACAAAACAGTCATGAGCAACGTGGCAATAAGCCATTATTAAACAGTTTTTTCCAATTTTGGTTTTTTGTCTGTCTGATGTACCTCTGTTTATAGTAGCACACTCTCTAATAGTTGTATTATCTCCTATCTCTACAATAGTTTCTTCACCAGCATATTTTAAATCTTGTGGTGTTGCTGATATAATTGCTCCTGGAAAAATATTACAATTTTTTCCAATTCTTGCGCCTTCCATAATAGTTACGTTAGAACCTATCCAAGTTCCCTCGCCTATTACTACATTATTATGTATTGTTGTAAAAGGTTCTACAACAACATTTTTTGCGATTTTAGCACCTGGGTGTATATACGCTAAAGGTTGATTCATTCTATTGTTTTTTTGCTATTTGTGCCATCATTTCGGCTTCACAAACTAATTTATCATTTGCATAAGCATACGCTTGCATATGACATATTCCTCTGCGTATTGGTGTTATAAGGCTACAGTGAAATATTAATGTATCTCCTGGTAAAACCTTTTGTTTAAATTTAACTTTATCTATCTTCATAAAAAAAGTTAAATAATTTTCTGGATCTGGAACTGTACTTAAAACCAAAATACCTCCTGTTTGCGCCATTGCCTCTACTTGTAAAACACCTGGCATTACAGGTGCTCCTGGGAAATGTCCAACAAAAAAAGGTTCGTTCATAGTTACGTTTTTCATACCCACAACATGATTATCAGAAAGTTCTAATACTCTGTCTATTAATAAAAACGGAGGTCTGTGTGGTAACATATCCATAATTTGATGAATATCCATTAATGGAGGTAAACTCAAATCATATTTAGGAACGCTATTTCTTTTTTCTAGCTTAATAATTTTAGCCAATTTTTTTGCAAATTGTGTATTTACAAAATGACCTGGCTTGTTAGCTATAACTTTACCACGTATTCTAATACCTGTTAAAGCTAAATCTCCTATAACATCTAACAATTTATGACGAGCAGCCTCATTTGGCTGGTGCAGTGTTAGGTTATCTAAAATTCCGTTAGGCTTAACAGATAATTTCTCTTTTCCAAAAGCTTTTTCAAGCTTTTTCATTGTTTCATCAGATATTTCTTTATCTACATAAACTATGGCATTATTTAAATCACCTCCTTTAATAAGTCCGTGTTCTAATAACATTTCTAACTCATGCAAAAAACTAAATGTTCTTGCATTAGAAATTTCTTCTTTAAAGTCTGATAATTTTAACAAAGTAGCATTTTGTGTACCCAAAACCTTGGTTCCAAAGTCTACCATAGTTGTTATTTGGTAATCATCAGAAGGAATAATAGTAATTTCACTACCAGAAGCTTCATCCTTATAAGAGATAACATCTTTAACAATGTATTCTTCTCTTTCTTTTTCTTGCTCTACTACACCTGCATTTTCTAAAGCCTCAACAAAAAACTTTGATGAGCCATCCATTATTGGTAACTCTGGAGAGTTTAACTCTATTAAAACATTGTCTATCTCTAAACCTACTAGTGCAGCTAATACATGTTCTGGTGTTTGTATTTTAACACCTTTCTTTTCTAAATTAGTACCACGCTGTGTATTTTCTACAAAATTAGCATCGGCCTCTATTATAGGTTCTCCTTCTAAATCTACACGTTTAAAAGCATAACCGTGATTTTCTGGAGCAGGTAAAAACTTCATTGTAACTTTTTCACCTGTGTGTAAACCTACACCTGTAAGCGTAGCTTCTTTAGCTATAGTTCTCTGTTTTGCATTGGGTTTATTTGCCATCAAACTTTTTTTCAATGTTATTTATTCCTTTTACTATTTTTGGTAAGTTTTTAAAATGAACATAAGACTTATTAAAATCTCCATAATTCATAGCAGGTGAGCCTTGTAAAACCTCATTATCTTTAATGTTTTTACCTATGCCAGACTGTGCTTGTATGCGTACATTATCTCCTATAGAAATATGACCTACAATACCTACTTGGCCACCTATCATACAATTTTTTCCAATTTTAGTAGACCCTGCAATACCTGTTTGTGCAGCAATTACAGTGTTTTCTCCAATTTCTACGTTATGGGCAATTTGTATTTGATTATCTAATTTTACACCTTTTTTAATAATTGTAGATCCCATAGTTGCGCGGTCTATTGTTGTACCTGCACCAACATCTACATTATCCTCTAAAATTACATTGCCAATTTGTGGTATTTTTGTAAAAGTACCATCTGTATTTGGAGAAAAACCAAAACCATCAGATCCTATTATAACTCCTGTATGTATTACGCAGTTGTTACCAATTATAGAGTCTGAGCATATTTTTGCTCCAGAAAATAAAGATACATTATCTCCTATGGTTACGTTATCTGATATGTATACGTTTGGATATATTTTTGCATTTTTACCTATGGTTACGTTTTTACCAATATAAGTAAATGCACCTAAGTAAACATTTTCTCCATAGCTAGAAGATTCATCTACATAAACAGGTTGTTCTATACCGCTTTTATCATTTTTAACCTGATCATAATAGGTTAACAATTTTGTAAAAGACTGGTAGGCATCCTCTACTTTTATTAAAGTTGTTGTAAACTCTTTTTCTGGAGAAAAGTCTTTGTTTACAATAGTTATAGATGCTTCTGTTGTATATAAATGCGGGGTATATTTTGGATTAGCTAAAAAGGTAAGCGAACCCGCTTTTCCTTCTTCTATTTTAGCAAGTGTATGTACAGTAATTTCAGGATCTCCCTGAACTTCACCTTCTAAAATACCTGCAATTTGACTAGCTGTAAACTTCACGTGTTGTTAATTAATTTAGTAAGGTGTTTTTTGTCCTTATTATGTATTATTAAAAAATTAAGGTTTTGCAAAACCATAATTAACGGTGACAAAAGTAAGAAAAATAGTGAAATGTTTACATTTTACTTGAGTTGTGTTTTTACAAAACCCAGTAAAGCCCTGGCTTATAAACTTTAACCTGTTATAATATATCTAAATTTTCTTTACATTTTTTTTACATTAACCTATTCTATTTTAGGATAACAAGCATAATATTTAGTAACTGTTTTAGATAATGTTTTGCTATTTAACTGGTCTGATGCTTTTGAAACATCTGTTATTTTTCCGTTTTCTTTAAGCACTTTTATAGGTTGTACATGCTGTATATATGCTGTGTTTTTTATTTCTCCACTAAACACAAAGTATGCTGTTTCTTCATCAGTTAAATTGTGTTTTTCTTTAAATAAATTAAACTCTTTTTTTACTTTTATTGCAGATATTGGCTTTTTCTTCATTTTAATATGTAGCAAATCTCTATGCAATATCATTCTGCTTAAAGTAGATAATACAAAATCACTATTATGCTGCCATTCTTTTATAGCTGCCATAATATCTATATCATCTAACTCTGAAAATTTTTCAATAACATCTGCATTAAAATCTTTTAACGTTATTTTGTTTTTTATAAAAAATGATAAAATAGAACTACAAGGCAAATTATTACCGCTATGTATTAATTCCTTTGCCCTTTTTAATGTTTTTATTAATAATTGCTCTGCTACCAAGCCTGTTTTATGTAAATACACTTGCCAATACATAAACCTACGGGCCATTAAAAATTTCTCTACAGAGTAAATTCCCTTTTCTTCTACCACTAAATCACCATCTACTACATTAAGCATTGTAATTAGGCGTTCTGCATTAATATTACCTTCTGCTACACCTGTGTAAAAACTGTCTCTTTTTAAATAATCTAACCTATCCATATCTAACTGACTAGATACCAAATCATTTAAAAACTTTTTTGGGTGTTCTTTTTTAAAAATAGCTATAGCAGTATCTAATTTACCATTAAACTCTTTATTTAATTGTTGCATAAAGACCAATGAAATTGCCTCATGATCCACACCTTCTACAATAGTATGCTCCATTGCATGAGAAAAGGGACCATGACCAATGTCATGCAAAAGAATAGCACATAAGAGTCCTTCTTCTTCTTTTTTGGATATTTTTACACCTTTAAAGCGGAGTATTTGCACAGCCTGCTCCATTAAATGCATACAGCCAAGTGCGTGCTGAAATCTAGTATGTTGTGCACCAGGATATACTAAATACGTTAAACCTGTTTGCGATATTCTGCGAAGCCTTTGGAAATAAGGGTGCGCAATAATATTAAAAATTAGCGTGCTTGGTATGCCAATAAATCCGTAAATTGGATCATTGAATATTTTAAGTTTGTTAGATATAATCAAAATCTTCTTTCTTTACAATTACAAATATAGACACTAAATGAACAAGATAACAATACTTTGGGTAGATGATGAAATAGATTTACTTAAACCACACATAATATTTCTAGAAAAGAAAAATTACCAAGTGATAACTTGCCAAAGTGGTAGAGAAGCTTTGGAAGAACTAGAGGGTACTAAAGTGGACATTGTTTTTTTAGATGAAAATATGCCCGGAATTAGTGGTTTAGAGACACTTTCTGAAATTAAAAAAACACACACTTCTTTACCAGTTGTAATGATTACAAAAAGTGAAGAAGAGCTAATTATGGAAGAGGCAATTGGCTCTAAAATAGCAGATTACCTAATAAAACCTGTTAACCCAAACCAAATATTACTTAGTTTAAAAAAGAGTTTAGACCACTCTAGATTAATATCAGAAAAAACAACGTCTAATTACCAACAAGAGTTTCGTAAAATTTCTATGGATTTATCTATGGTTAATTCTTATGAAGAGTGGGTAGATTTATATAAAAAACTTATTCATTGGGAGTTACAACTAGAGGAAATAGAAGACTCTGGTATGTTTGAAATTCTTGAATCTCAGAAAATTGAGGCAAATAATCAGTTTGGTAAGTTTATAGATAAAAACTACCCTAATTGGTTTTCTAGTGACAATACTCCTGTTTTATCACATACGCTATTTAAAAACTTAATTAAGCCCGAGCTAAAAGATAAATCTACATTACTTGTTGTTGTAGATAACTTAAGGTATGACCAATGGTTGGCTTTTGAGAGTACCGTAAATTCTTTTTACAAAAAGAAAAAAGAAACGCCTTATTTTAGCATTTTACCCACAGCAACTCAATATGCGCGTAATGCTATATTTTCTGGTTTAACACCACTAGAAATGGAAAAACAACACCCAAACTGGTGGAAAAATGATATAGATGCAGGTGGTAAAAATTTACACGAAGAGGATTTTCTTGGTGCACAATTAAAAAGGCTTGGGTTAGATTTAAAATGGGAATACCACAAAATTAGCAGCCTAAAACAAGGCAAACAATTGTCTCAAAACTACAAAACTCAAAAAGACAATAATCTTACTGTAATTGTCTACAATTTTGTAGATATGTTATCACATGCAAAAACAGAAATGGAAGTAATAAAAGAGCTTGCAAGCAATGACAAAGCTTACAGATCTTTAACTGTAAGTTGGTTTAAAAATTCTCCTTTGCTAGAAATTATACAGCAAGCGCAAGCTATGGGGCAAAAACTAATAATTACCACAGACCACGGCACAATTAACGTTAAGCAACCATCTAAGGTTGTGGGGGATAAAGACACTAGCCTAAACTTAAGATATAAAACAGGGCGAAGCTTATCATATGACAATAAAGACGTGCTTTCTGCCAAAAACCCTAAAGACTTACAACTACCTACTATTAATATGAGTAGCTCTTTTATTTTTGCTAAAAATGATTTGTTTTTTGCTTATCCAAACAACTACAATCATTATGTAAGTTACTACAGAAACACTTACCAACATGGGGGCGTTTCCTTAGAAGAAATGATTATACCTTTTGTTGTTTTAGAGCCTAGATAATTGCACACAAACTAATTGGCAACTACATTTGCGTTTTTATAATTTATAACAAAAATGAACACTACATTTTCCACATCTGAAATACAAAATATAGCTAAAAAAATCATCGCTAACGCACCTACTAAAACACTTTGTTTTTATGGTGAAATGGGTGCTGGAAAAACCACTTTAATTAAAGCTATAATGAAAGAACTAGGTGTTATTGGCGATACCTCTAGCCCTACTTTTGGTATTGTAAACGAGTACCACGATAACAAAAACAAAACCTTGGCTTATCATTTTGATTTTTACAGGTTAGAAGATGAAATGGAAGCACTAGACATAGGTATAGAAGATTATTTTTATGCCAATAAATGGGTTTTTATAGAATGGCCAGAAAAAATAACGTCTTTTTTACCTGAAGATGCTACTAATATAAAACTAGAAGTAATTAACCCTACAGACCGTAGAATCAGTTTTTAATAACGACTTAGAAAAACCTAATTAACCAATGGTTTTAAAAATAAAATTGTAATTTTGATGGTCAGTTTAACAAACACTAACGGATATGAATCAGCCTTCTTCGCCATTTAGCAAATACCAACTACTACCACAAGAAGAAAAGCTAGAAATCCTTAGAAAAAAGGGAGAATTATTTATTGGGATGCTGAAAGAGAATCAGTATCAAGAAAAAAGAATATGTTTAACTCCAGATGCAGTAAATGCCCTTACCTGTAACGGACATCGTGTTTTAATAGAGTCTGGCGCTGGTGAAGGTGCAAGTTTTTCTGATTTAGATTACACAAACGCAGGTGCAGAAGTAACAAAAGACACTAAAAAGGTGTTTTCTTGTCCGCTTATTTTAAAAGTAGAACCACCTACGCTTTCTGAAATACAAATGCTAAATCCGCAGACAACAATTATATCTGCACTTCAAATTAAAACACAATCTAAAAAATATTTTGAAGAATTAGCAAAAAAACGAATTACAGCAATTGCTTTTGAATATATACAAGACGAAGATGGTAAATACCCCGCTGTACGATCTTTGAGTGAAATAGCAGGAATTTCATCAGTCCTAATTGCATCAGAACTAATGGCCACAACAAATAATGGTAATGGATTAATGTTTGGAAATATTAGTGGCGTGCCTCCTGTAGAAGTTGTTATAATTGGCGCTGGCACCGTTGGTGAGTTTGCAGCCAGATCTGCAATTGGACTAGGTGCTAACGTGAAAATTTTTGATAATTCTATCACCAAGTTAAGACAAATACAAACCAACTTAAAACAAACCGTATACACATCTACATTACAACCAAAGAACCTTTTAAAGTCTTTAAAAAGGTGTGATGTAGCCATTGGAGCCATTAGAGGTAAAGACCGCTCTCCTATTGTAGTTACAGAAACTATGGTAGAAAATATGAAAAAAGATGCTGTAGTTATTGATGTTAGTATAGATATGGGTGGCTGTTTTGAAACCTCTGAACTAACCACACACAATAAACCAACTATAACAAAACACGGTGTAGTACACTATTGCGTACCCAACATACCGTCTAGATACCCAAAAACTTCATCAATATCTATAAGCAATATTTTTACACCTTACCTTTTAAAAATTGGTGAAGATGGTGGAATGGAAAATGCATTACGTTTTGATAAAGGCTTACGAAACGGACTATATATGTACCACGGAATTTTAACAAACAAATCTGTAGGAGAATGGTACGACTTACAGTATAGTGATATCAATTTTTTAATTTTTTAATATGGCATTCATCAAACGATTAGGATGGTACTTAGTAGGACTATCAATCGGTATTGTATTTTTAACTTTTTTCTTAAAAAAGAAATCAGACGAAACAGGAACAGAGTTCTGTTATTTTCCTAATTGTAGAGTTCTTAAAGACCTGCGCTCTAAACCACTATCCTACTCTAACGATATAAAAACTTTACTAAACAATAAGACTATAGACTCTACAACAGTTGCTTATTTTTTAAACGATGGAGACATAGATTTTGGAAACAGTGACACTAAATCTACACCTTGCAAAACCTATAAAATTGAAGGTTTAATTAAAGAAAAAGAAGCCGTTTTAACTGTAATAAACTGCACAGACAAGGTTGTTATAGATAAAATAGATCTTAGCAAATAACTTTACTGAAAATTGACATAAAAAAAAGGTGAGTTTTAAAAACTCACCTTTTTTATTAATAGTCATATATTATATTTTTCTTCTTTTGCGCTCCTCTTTTAATAAAGATAATTCTCTTGTTGTTTGCCCTGCAACAGATGTATTTTCCTCTGCTCTACGTATTAAGTAAGGCATTACATCTCTAACTGGTCCAAAAGGTAAATATTTAGCAACATTATATCCTTTATCAGCTAAATTAAAAGAGATATGATCACTCATACCATACAATTGCCCAAACCATACACGAGAATCTGAATGAGGAATATTTTTCTTCTCCATTAACTGCATCAAAGTGTAACAGCTATTTTCATTGTGTGTACCCATAAAAATAGACATGTCATCTAAATGATCAATCATATAGGCCACAGCAGCATCAAAATTATCATCGGTATCCTTTTTAGAGGCACAAATTGGTGTAGGATAACCTTTTTCTTCAGCTCTTTCATTTTCCTTTTCCATATACGCACCACGCACCACTTTCATCCCAATTTTAAAACCTTCTTCTTTAGCCTCTATATGTAATTTTTTAAGATAATCTAATCTATCCCAACGATACATCTGCAACGTATTATACACAACAACTTTTTCTTTATTGTATTTACGCATCATTAAAGTACATAAATCATCTGCTGCATCTTGCATCCAACTTTCTTCACCATCAACTAAAAGCGCAACATCTAAATCGTAAGCCTTTTTACAAACTTTATCAAACCTAGCAACAATTCTATCCCACTCTAACTGCTCCATTTCTGTTAAAGCAATGCCTGCCCCAACTTTTTCAAAAAGAATAAATCTTCCAAAACCAGTAGGTTTAAAAACAGCTAGCGGTATAGACTCTTTCTCTTTTACAAAATCTAATACATTTAGTATTTTTTGATACGCAAGATCAAAATGATTTTCTTCTTCCTTACCCTCTACAGAATAATCTAAAATTGTACTTACTTTTTTATCGTACATTTTATCTATTACAGGCAAGCAATCCACTTCGCTAACACCACCACAAAAATGGTCAAAAACAGTAGCTCTAATTAAGCCCTCTACAGGTAAATGTGCTTTAATAGCAAAATTTGTAACCGCAGTACCAATGCGTACTAACGGTTCATTAGCAATAAGCTTGAATAAAAAATAGGCTCTTTCTAATTCAGAATCCGATTTTAAAGCAAAAGCAGTTGCTGTATTTTCAAAAATTTGTTCCATTTTTAATAATTTCGTAAAGAGCAAATATAAATACAGATTTTATATTCTAATAACTAAAATATGTGTTTATTTTGCATATTTTAAAATAAGAATCATGCAGTCAATTTCAGCTCAAAAATATTCAGTTCATTTTAACCAAAAAGCATACTCAGAACTAAACACTCATTTAGCTAAAGCTAACTACTCTAAGGTGTTTATTTTGGTTGATGAAAACACCCACCAACACTGTTTGCCAAATTTTATGGCGCAAATTAATGGCGATTATAATTTTGAGATAATTGAAATTGAAGAAGGTGAAATTAACAAGACCATAGAAACCTGTGTACAAGTATGGCACGTTTTATCTGAGTTAGACGCAGACCGCAAAAGCGTTATGATAAATCTTGGTGGCGGTGTTATTACTGACTTAGGAGGCTTTGTTGCTTCTACATTTAAAAGAGGAATAGATTTTATTAATGTTCCTACCACCTTATTATCTATGGTTGATGCTTCTGTAGGAGGAAAAACTGGTGTAGATTTAGGCTCTTTAAAAAATCAAGTTGGCGTTATTAACCAACCACAAATGGTATTAGTTATTTCTTCATTTCTGCAAACATTAGAGGAAAGACAATTAAACAGTGGCTTTGCAGAAATGCTAAAACACGGTTTAATAAAGGATAAGAAATATTGGAATGAACTAAATTTAGTAGCTGATTTTACAAATTTAGATGAGTTTATTTACGATTCTGTTGTTATTAAAAACAATGTTGTAACTATAGACCCAACCGAGCAAAATTTACGTAAAATTTTAAATTACGGTCACACACTTGGCCACGCTATTGAGTCTTACTTTTTAGAAACTGAAGACAAAGAAACATTACTACACGGTGAAGCTATTGCTGTAGGTATGGTACTAGAAGCCTATCTAAGTAACAAACTAACAGGTTTAACTAACGAAGCTTTAGAAGCTATAAAAAGTACTTTTACAAAACAATACGGTAAAGTAACATTTACAAAAGAGGATATTAAAAATATTTTAACCTACTTAAAGTTTGATAAAAAGAACTCTCACGGTAATATTAACTTTGTTTTACTAAAATCTATTGGAGAATGTGAAATTGATGTTACTGTTGATGAAGATTTATTACACCAATCTTTTGCATACTACAAAGTTTAAGACACACACCTACATAATACCCCTGCTACACAACTAATTACAATTTTGAAGGGAAAAAAGTTTTAGTTTAGTTCTTGTAAAACTAAAACCAATGAATTATGTTACGCAAACTAGTAGATTACAAAAAACTTGACCACAAAGTAGCTGCAAAATTAATAGAGTCTTACCCACACGGATATGGTGATAACGACATTATTGTTTTTAAAAATGCAAAAGGAGAATTTGTAGAAGCTGTTGAAGTTAAAACCGAAGACACTATTTATTTAGTTAGAATAAGTAAAAGCTTATCTAACTTTATTGCAAATTTTGATGAAGCTATAGAAAAAGAACTAGAGTCTACAGGTACAGAAACTTCTGCATCTGCAAATTTTGAAGACGCAGAGGAGACCGAATAATTATTTCTCTTAAATTCTTTTTATAAATATCTTTCTAAAATTATTTTAGAATGATGTTCTAAATGACCGCACGCAACAAAGCCTGCAGCAGCAGTACTCATTGGCGAGTTACTTGCTGTACCTATAAATTTTAATTGCTCTTGTGTTAGGCTAGCAAATAAAGAAATTGTTGCCGCTCTCACATCTAAAAATTCTTGCAGCAAACTTTTTCTGTTTCTTGAGTTTGCATTAGATGTTGGTACATAATCATCTTGCTCAAAACCAGGTAAAGGTGTAGCATCTAATCTAGAAAACCTCAAAGCTCTATATTGAAAAATACGTTCTGTATCAATAATATGTACTAAAACCTCTGCTACAGTCCACTTTCCGGTTGCGTAAGAAAAATCCAACTTACTATCTGGAATAACAGCTATTAAGTCTTTAAATTTCTTTTTTCCATTTTGCAAAGCGGCAAGTAAACTTACATCTCCTACCAAATCTATATACCCTTTATAATAAGCATTATAATCTTGCAGTGTTAATTCTGTTGCTTTCATTTAAAAAAAATAAAAAACCCAATGCGTAAAACATTGGGTTGGTGTTATTAATTTACTTTCAATATTAAGAAATTACAATTCATTAAAAATTGTATGCATTAAACGTTTTTTATCGTTAATACTTTCTTCTAAAGAAATCATTGTTTCTGTTCTGCTAATGCCATCAATATCATCTATTTTAAAAATGATATTTTTAGCATGTTGAGTATCCCTAGCTCTAATTTTACAAAAAATATTAAACTTGCCTGTTGTAATATGCGCTACAGTAACGTAAGGTATACCTATTAAACGCTCTAAAACAAACTTAGTTTGATGTGTTTTTTCTAAAAATATTCCTACATAAGCAATAAAAGAATAACCTAACTTAACATAGTCCAATGTTAAAGATGAACCTTGTATAATTCCGGCTTCTTCCATTTTCTTTACCCTTACATGTACAGTACCCGCAGATATAAGTAATTTTTTTGCGATATCTGTAAACGGAGTTCTGGTATTGTCAATTAACATATCCAGAATTTGGTGATCAATTTCGTCTAGCTTAACTTTAGTCATTATATAATTAAATTTGGAACAAAAATAGTAAAATAAGAAGATATACGCACTAAATATGACTTTTTTTTATCAATAATGCAATTATTTTACATATACTAATTAAATTGTTAATTACCAAGCAATGCAGTAGATAAAAGATTGTTATTTTTAACAAAATCTAAATCACTACTATTCAGTAAATTAAGTGTTTTATGTGCATAAAAATTGTCTAAATTTTTAACCTCTGCTACAACAGGTTCAAAAACAACTTTGTCATCTTTTAACACTTCTTTATAAAGAATTCCTAAAGAATTGACTTCAGAATATGTAGTTACTATATTTTTAGTATTATATATAATAAGGTCTAAAAATTGCTTACCATTCTCTGGTATTTCAAAATAAGAGCTAACTTTAAAGTTATTTAGCGAGTTATTTGCTATAGTCTCTACTCCCTTTAACAAGGAATAAAAAATAAATTCTCTAGTTTTTTCTCTTTCATAATCCTCAGGAAAGTGTCCAGATTCAAACAAAATGGTTGGTGTGTTCAACATTTGAAAAGCATCTCCAACACAATTACTATTAAATCCGTCATCATACCTACCAACTTGACCTGGAATAAAATTTTGCAAAACACTATTCATTGCCACTATAAGCTGCATACTTTTTTCTCTTGAAGGAGATAAAGCTCTTTCCTTATTGAAGGCGGGAGCTAAAAAAGACACTGTAGCAGGTTTATTTGTTTCACCTACATTAAAAATTGTTCTCTGATCATGTAAGTTAAAACAAAAATCAGGTTTAAAGTTTTCATAAACTTGTCTTAGAATTATACTTTCAGGCTGACTCCTATCTTGTGCGTCTCTATTTAAATCTATTTCATTAGCATTAATTCTGGTATATGCTTTTGCACCATCAGGATTTAATATTGGAATAATTTGTATTGTGCACTTTTTTAATATTGAAGATTGTAAATCTGAAGGCTCCTCTAAAAAATTAATAAAATCTAAAACTGCTTTTGTTGTTGTAGACTCATTACCGTGCATTTGAGACCACATTAAAATTTTAGTTTCTCCACCACCAATTGTAATTAACTTTATAGGTTCCCCCAAAACAGATTTTCCTACTTGCTTAATTTCATTCTTAAAAATGCTAGCTTCTAAAAAAGGAAAAACATCCTCATTTGTTACGTATCTCCCAGCTACTCTATCCTCCTTACAACTTAAAAATATCTGCTTAAAATCTATCATCTACATCCTTATTATTAAGCAGTAAATATAACGCTATATTAAGTTACATATGTAACAACTTAAGTTACAAATGTAACTTCAAAATTTACTTTTGTAAACATAAAAAATAAATATAACTATTATTTAGTTACATTTGTAATATTAAAAATAGCAAAGTATAAGTTTTACTTATAAAAACACAATAAACTATTGTTTTTTAATCACTTAAATCAATTTACTTAAAGTGAAAATATAATAATAAAATTAATTATACAAGCTATTTTCAATAAAAAAGAAACATATAAAACCTCTAAATGTTACAATGGTAAATTCTGAAGAGTTTATAAAACGACTAGAAAAAATAATTAATTACTACGACTTAACCGCTGCTGCTTTTGCAGAAAAAGTAGAAGTACAAAGGTCCAGTATATCACATTTACTATCCGGAAGAAACAAACCTAGTTTAGAGTTTGTTTTAAAAGTAGTAACCCACTTTCCTGAAGTAAATTTATATTGGCTTTTAAATGGGAAAGGAAGTTTTCCTCAAGTAAATGATTATAACACTCCCTCTACCACAATTAAAAAAGAAAAAGAAGCTTTAAGAAAAGAAGTAAGTAAAGTAATTATTTTTTACACAGATGGAACTTTTGAAACCTTTGATAAAAATTAAATTCAATTACTTATTTAACAATATAACGCTTTAGAAGTCTGGCATAATTAATTATTTTTGCTTTATGAAAATAAAACATTTTTACCTTATTGCCTCTGCAGCTTTACTAACATCTTGTTACGCTCCTAAAAGGGATTGTACCGACTTTAAAACTGGCGAATTTACTTTTAATTACGAGATTAACGGAGAGAAGAAAACAGGACGTTTTACAAGAGATGAGAAATACAGTGTTGAATATTATGAAAACAAAGTGGATAGCTCATCTGTACGCTGGATAAACGATTGTGAGTTTGTTTTAAAATCACTTAAAGATCAGTCTTCTATTCATTTTAAAATTTTAGAAACAACCAGCGATAGTTATACTTTTGAATACAGTAATGCTGCTAGAGACCCAAAAAAAGAATTGATTGTTATGAAAGGTAAAGCTATCAGGGTTAAAAAGTAGCTCATAAATCAATTACCAACCGTTTTAAGGCTTTACTCATCAGTTAAAACATATTACTCAGAATAAACATTACACCTTTTAAAAAGGTGACTAGTCCTAAATAATCGATACAGATTA